>CAYLOF010000247.1:0-3142 GCA_964385215.1 uncultured Thermoplasmatales archaeon | reverse complement strand
AGTCAAGTGACTGAAATTGCATTTTTGAATAGGTAATAATCTTCTGTGCCATTTTTTCATTTTGACATTTTAATGAGAATAGTTTATATAATGTTATTTGTGAACAGTATGCATGATAATAATTACCGTGATTTGAAATATCATCATGGGTGAAAGGAACGACAGCATGGAGAACAATAAAAGAAAGGTGGAAAAACGATGTTAAAGAGAAAAATTTTTATCAACTTTTTGTTGTCTTTCCTATTACTTTCTGTGATTACTGGCAGCCTAATCAACGTGATTCCCATAGTAAAGATTGTGAGTGCTGGGGACATCACATCATGCGTGGACTCTAACACGTTTCTCACCTTATCGATTTATGGAGGTGAAGAACCACCTGAAGAACCACCTGTACAACCACCATCTCTAAGAATTAAACCTAAAATTAACTGGTATGATTTTCAAACCTTAGCCGGTGTTTCCAAGTTGAACTCAAAAATTAACGTTAATCAGAAATATAAATTTTGTATCAACATCAGTAGTGATCAGGGATGGGATGATATTGAATACATAGATATTGTTGCATGGTTTGACAACGGTGACGATAGTACAACATATAACAACAGTGGAAATCTTGGTGGAAATTTAAACATGTTTTTGCGTTATGAGAATATCACTGGAACTGCAAACTATGCTATGTTATGGCCAGATGATGAGGTAGTTAGAGGAGTCGTGACCGAAGCTGTCGTATCTGATCCAAATGGTAGTCCTGGAAACACCGAGTGTCATAATTTAACATTTTCATTTATGCCAAGGCATCAATTTAGGTGCGCTCTTGGAGACGACAGTTGGGACGACACAAAGAATGCCGTCAATGACGTTTGGTCCTGGAATTTCAAAATATCTGTTATCGACAGTGGAGAAAATGCTACGTCTGCAACTACCTCCTATGTAAAAGACGAGTTTGGAGTGTATCCTTACACAGAGATTGTAAGTGCAGGAATGTTAACTATTCGGGGGGCTCCTGGTGAAAATGCAACAGCAGCCTCTAACATTACTATCAATACACGATCAAATATGGACTACTCTTTGTCAGTTGATGTAGAAACATTAATACATAACACATATCCCACTGCCCATATTTCTAATCAAACAATATGGGTGCGAGGTGGAGATCTAGAGACATTTACTAAGTTCACAGGAAGCAAACCAATATACTTTTATGGCAGCGTATCAACCTACCACCTTGCAGAAATCGATGGCACAGGCAAGAGAACAAGTGATGTGGAGTACAAATGTAACATACCATTTGGTCAAAAAGCGGGAGATTATCACTCAACAATACATTATTATTTAGGAACACCAATATAGATAGTACAAAAAAAATCTAGGGATAACACCTTTTTATCGGAAAAAATGAAGGAGAGTAAAACTAAGCAAAGATGGGATTGCATTTTTTGTGGGTGGCAATCTTCAGCTTTTTTGCGACACGCCTCTCTTTAAATCTTCTCCCTATATGCAGTAAAATGCCCATAGATAACACTCATATTTTCCAAATAAAATTTTACCGGATATCATTTAAAAGAAAAACTTTAATAGGTTGGTAGGTATAAGAGATACCGCTGCAAATATTCTAAAATTTGCTATAGCGAGGTGATTGGGATGGGTCATAAAGCTCGTATGGTTATTTTCATGGTGTTTATAACAGGGCTATTGCCGTTTTTTTTATCTATTTCTGCTGAGGATACTGTATCTATGGAAATTCATATAATTGGAGAAAAAACACAAACACGTTTTGGCGACCCAGTGATTGTTGCTGGTATTTGGCATCATATAAATGTAACATTGGAAAACCAGGATTTCCAGAAGTTAAGTCTTAAACTCTTCAATGGCGATTCTATACCCACTGAAGGAGAGAGGAATGCAACCAACTATTATGAGTGGAAGTATGACGAAAATATTCAAGCATTGTGGAAAGATGAAATGGAATACGAGGGGCGTTCTTACCTGAATAGAGGGAATTGTCGGAAAAACGATGACACCTACAGTTTTTGTATAGGAATAAAAGATACTCTTCCCGAAATCACATATTATCATGAAAACTGGACGTTGGAAGTATACAAAGATGAGAATAAGTTATTTTCCAAAAGGGCAGTTGTGGAAAAACCAACTGTTGGTCTTGCAAAAAGCCATGCTGATTTAATTAAATTTAATGTAGTTCCTTTTACCGAGGCTGTTGTCGTTGGTGATGATTCTTTCAATATTTCGAACACGGGCAACATTCCATTAAATATATCAATTGATTATGATGCAGATGACAATATTATTGAAGTCACGGGTTCTAACATAATACTTCCCCCATATTCCATTAGTTCGCATAATGTTGCTTTGCATTCGAAATCTTGGAAACCTGGAATTATTGAAATTGAGGGAATCGTATCAGGAAAAATCCCAGGCTCCTACATTATAACCACCGCTAACTTTACCCTCACATCGGCACCTGGACTAAGCCCTGCAGATTTGAAGATATTTGTAGGGCAAAGCAATTACGAAATATATGAAATGCTCGAGGGCATGGTCTTCCAGTACGAGAAAAACCTTGAAATGAATGAGGGGGAAATAAGAGATATAACTGTCTATGTATCTGGAAATGGAGTAGCAACATTAGATATATGGAGCGATGAAAAAAACATAACCATATTGAAAATATCTAGCAAAAACCAAGAGGGGGTACCTCAAACTATAATATCTACAGATACTTCAGAGTATGTTATAACTGTTAAAATCGAGGCTATCCGAGAAAATAAAATTGGTTTCCTTTATTATGCACTGGAAACAGGTGGAGAAACCCAGACTTTTGTCACTCAAATAAATGTAGGACCGCCTTCATCTGGAGAGCAAGCATCAAACACTGTGCCCATTATGGCAATACTTGTGATTGTATGCATTTTTCTTGTCATTGGATACATGATTTCCACACATATGAAGCACAGAAGGAGGTAAGATATCCATATGAGGTGGGGAAGAGCGCTACCATTGCCATTGTTTACAACAATAATTTTACTTACAATATTTTTTTCTATTAGCGCAAGTGCAGGTAATGCAGGTGTAGGGGTGCTGAACGTTTCACCAAAATTTGGCATAATACGTGTGGTGCAACAGG
>CAYLOF010000246.1:0-3178 GCA_964385215.1 uncultured Thermoplasmatales archaeon | reverse complement strand
GAAAATCCTTACAAAAGGTATTGAACATACCAAGTTTAAGAAGACGGAACTTGGTGAAATACCTGAAGAATGGAGAATTAAAAAGATCACTGACTGTTGCCATGTAAATAAAAAAAGTATTAGTTCTTCAACAAATGAAAACTATGAAATCAGTTACATTGATATTGCGTCAATTGAATATCCTGGACAAAACCCTTATAGGAAACAAGTTTTATTAAAAAATGCACCAAGTAGAGCAAGAAGAAGAGTATTTGACAATAATATTCTAGTTTCCACCGTAAGACCTTATCTCAGATCGTTTACCTTCATTGAAAATGCTGAAGAAAATCTGATATGCTCAACCGGATTTGGAGTTTTAGAGGCTAAGGCTGAAAATCATCCACAGTTTATATATCAATACATTTTGAGTGATATGTTTTTAGATCAAGTTGCCAAAAGATTAGTTGGTAGTAATTATCCTGCTATAAATAATGATGATCTTAAAAATATTAAAATTCCATTGCCATCTAATTTTAATGAACAAAAACAAATAGCATCAATTCTTTCAAAAGTAGACGGACAAATACAAGACAATAAAAAAGAACTAAAACATTTACAAGAATTAAAAAAAGGTCTTATGCAGAATCTATTAACAGGTAAGGTGAGAGTCTCTGTCTGAGGTATCAGATGAATTAAAAATACAAATAGATGAATACAACCTTGTAGAAAAACCTGCAATAGATTTATTTAAAAAACTAGACTATAACTACATATATGGAAAGACGCTAAATAAAGAACCTCAACAATTCTTTTTAACAGATATTTTAAAAACAAAAATAAAGGAACTAAACCCATGGTTAACAGACTCAAATCTAAATAAAATAATTCGAGAAATAACACTTATTCAAGCAACTTCAGAAATTGAAGCAAACAAAATCTTCTACTACAAACTTGTAAACTACACCAGCATAAAACAAGACAAAGGATATGGGAAGAAATCACAAACAGTAAAAATAATAGATTTTGAAAACATAGAAAAAAATGATTTCACAGTGATAAATCAATTCAGCATAAAAAACAAAGAATTCAAAATAATACCAGATATTGTAATATTCATAAACGGAATCCCACTAGCAACAATAGAATGTAAAAGCCCAAATATTAACTATCCGACAGATCAAGCAATAAGCCAACTAATTGGTTACAAACAAAAAAATGAACAATTCTTCTATCCAAACCAATTATTAATCACACTTGCAAGATATCAAGCAAAATTTTCAACAACATATTCACCTGCTAAATTCTTTTTTGACTGGAAGGTACCATATCCTAAAGAAATAGAAAAAATTGTTGAAAAACCAACAAAACAAGACATACTTCTTTATTCAATTTTTAGAAAAGAAAACTTACTTGATCTTATACAAAACTACATCGTATTTGAAGAAGAGGACAATAAACTACTCAAAAAACTCGCAAGATATAACCAATACATTGCAAGCAACAAAATAATAAAGAGAATAAAAACAGAACAAGGCGGAGTAGTCTGGCATACACAAGGATCCGGTAAATCACTAACAATGACGTTTACCGCACAAAAAATAAGAAGAATACAAAAAATCAAAGATACCAAAATAGAAAACCCGTGTATTCTCATAGTAACAGATAGAACCGATCTGGATGATCAAATAAGTACTACTTTTAAAAACTGTAATTTTCCAAACCCAATTCAGATAGGTAGTATAAGACAGCTCAATGAAGAACTAAAAAATCCAACTGGTAAAACACTTTTTACTACAATACAAAAATTTGGAACGGAAAAAGGACAAATCCATCCAGTTCTAACAGAGTCAGAAAACATCCTTGTATTTGTAGATGAAGGGCACCGGACAAGCTATGGAAATCTTGCGCTCAACATGAGGACAGCAATTCCAAATGCAAAATTTATCGCATTCACTGGCACTCCAATAGATAAAAAAGACAAGTCAACACCAAGAGTATTTGGAAAATATATCGACAAATACCTACCAAGACAATCTATAGATGACAGAGCAACAGTGGAAATCAAATACCAACCAAGACTTGAAAGAGTACACATAAAAAGTAGTGAACTTGACGTTCTTTTTGATGAAGAATTCAGTGATTACACGGAAGAAGAAAGAGAAGATATAAAGAAAAAATATGGAAAATACAGATACATCGCAGAAGCAGATGATAGAATAAAAGACATCTGCAAAGACCTACTAAACCACTATAGAACAACAGTACAACCAGAAGGATTTAAAGCACAAATTGTAACAATTTCTAGAGATGCAGCAGTAAAATACAAAAAATTCTTAGATGAACTTGGTGCACCACGTTCAGAAGTAATCATTTCAAAAAACCCAACAGATAAACCAGATTCAGATCTTAGAAAACATTACAAAACCAAAGCAGAACAAAGAGCCCTTATCAAAGAATTCAGAAAAGAAATGAACGGAGAAGATGATCTCTGTTTCTTAATTGTATGTGACATGCTACTCACAGGTTTTGATGCACCAGTCGAGCAAGTAATGTATCTAGATAAACCTCTAAGAGAACACAACCTCATGCAAGCCGTGGCAAGAGTAAACAGAACCTATAAGGAAAACAAAACACATGGTTTAATTATAGACTACTGTGGTGTTTCAAAAAAACTAAAAGAAGCACTAGAAATCTTTAATGATGGGGATGTAGAGGGATTCTTGCAACCATTACTTGCAGATGTTGCAAAAGCAGAACAAGCAAAAAACAAAGTAAAAGCATTTTTTGAAAGAGTACCTAAAACTTATGACTCAGAAAAATACGTAGATGAATGCATAGAAATCTTATCACAAAAAGATACAAGAATTAGATTTGAACAAGCACTCAAAGAATTTATCATATACGTTGGTAACATAATGCCAAACCCACAGGCAAACCAATTCAAAAAAGACATGCATTTCTATGGAAAAATCTACCAAATCATGAGAAACACATATGACCTCACAGGAACAAGTGTAGTAGATGTATCAGAAAAAGTAAAACAACTCATAAATAAACACCTTGAATCACAAGGAATCGAGGTACTTCATGAACCAATGGATCTTTATTCAGATAAATTTGACAAACTCATAAAAAGAAAAAAATCAAACAAAGCAAAAGCAAGTATAATGGAACACAAAATAAGAACAACAATAAACAA
>CAYLOF010000245.1:0-3185 GCA_964385215.1 uncultured Thermoplasmatales archaeon | reverse complement strand
TTGGTGGCATTATGTCAATAAAAAGACAAATGTGGGGGCTAGCACTGGCTGGAGGTATTTTAGGATTATTTACAATCGGGCCATTATTCGCATCGAGTGTGCTTTCGTTGATAGGTTTGATATTGGTGTTTACTTCAAAAAATGAATTTCAGTAATGCTCTGTCAGGGAGTGAAAATAAGTATCATTTTTATAGAAATGTATCTCAACAATTGTAGAAAAAATGCTGTGGAAAAACAAAGAGAAACTTATTTCACCCAATGTCTTCCACGCATATGAAAGATTTTAAATGGTTTTATTCCTCAAATTTTTTACTACAGTATGGGCATACTCTAGCATCATCAGGGATTATACGGCCGCAATTTGGGCATCTTCTCTCTGAAGATGCTGCTTGTTTAGGCTCTCCGCCGATTGGCGGACGTACAACAAACCAGATTATTAATCCAATGGGAAAAGCAACGAACCATACGATTAATAACCATAGTACTCCACTTTTCCCACGTTTCTCTGCATCTTTATAAACCCATATTCCAAGTACCAATCCAAGAATAAATGGTAGGGCAATTACAAAGCAACACATCGTACTAAGTCCTAAAAATGCTGCCTCAGCACCGGCACTGTCAAAAGGATTGTCACCATAATATTGCGCGCCTGCTCCTATAGTTATCACCACTGACATTAAGATAAATGCCAATGAAGCTATTGTTACTTTTTTTGAAATATTCAACACTCTCACCTCACCTAGTAAGATGTTTTCCTTTTTAATTACTTTTCGCTTTTGCAAAATAAAAATCTCGATGATGTATTCCTAAAGAAAATAATGTTGTTATATCGTCAGGCAACCCAAAATATGTTCCCTTGTTTTTTATAAATTTGTGTTGGGATATACAATGTTGTTTATTCCAATTGTCATTGCGTGCAATAGAATAGGCAATATAAAGGGCATTAAGGGGTTTATTCATTTTTTAAACTCCTTTAAATCACTCAATGTCTTTTTCCAATCAAGTACTTCTCTACATTTGCCGCAATATCCGTTATATGTTTCGTAGTCGAATTTGCTCATCTTATTGCCACAATATTTGCATTTGTATTCTTTTTTATTCATTTCTTACCCGTACCGTGCCCTCTCAGCAAACTCTTTTTAATTCTAAACTCTCTGATTTCTTCTATAATCAAACCTACTGCGACACCACATACAATACCAATCAATAATCCTGTTATCACTCGTATTATATTCGTACTTTCCCAAAAATTAAAAAGTTGACCAACTCCGTCTACTCCTATTGGTACTATGCCTAGAACAATTGCAATCAAGAACTTCTCATCTAATAGGATCTTATAAAAAATCATAAATCCTAGGCCAATTGCCATGCCAAGCCATATTGCTGTACATCGGCTACAAAAAGGCATCTGATTATCATTTATGAAAAATGATCGCTCTGCTTTTTGATGGCACAATCTGTCTCCTGCAGAATACACAAGATTCCAAGGAACTGACATTTTATTTATTGATGCTTCATTGTCTGAAATGCCCGTAAGGCCAGATAAATCTTCAACACTACCACTTGGTAACGATAAGGGGGCTAAAAATTGAAGCATACTCCATATCGCAAATAAAGCAAAAAAAACTAGCAGCGTTCTAGAAGTTTTTTCCCTTCTGCCCATTTTCAAACTCTTCCTTAGAACGTAGAATTATAATCAATGCGATAATACTAAGTATTGATCCTATCATAAAAAATCCAAAGGAAAATATTCCAAGTATGGATCCGGCAACTGCAACATCAAAATGTTGACGTTTCAAAGATGCCACTGCTCCAAGCAATGCAATAACTGAAAATATGAGCAAAATAATGGAGCAACCTATTGTATCATATGGTATAAATTCTTCACTACCTTTCTTTATCTCATTATATGAATTGATAAGCGGCGTAACAAGTATTTCTCTTGTCAATGTTTCGTTTTCTGAGATAAAGATCTCTGTTTCCTTTATTCCTAATGAAACATTTTCTACTGAACACCTTCCGTTGGCATTGGTTTTGCTGGATACTTCGCCGATTGTTATAGATACGTTTTCAAGAGAATTGTTTGATTGATCGGTAATCATGAATTCAACGGTTCCGGTTACTCCGGTGCCAGACAGTACGTTAAGGGGGGCTCCGATGAAAGTTTCAGAAAAAGCTGCAGAGGATACACCCAGTACAAAAACGCAAACCAAAATAACCGCTGCCATCATTGGTTTGTCAGTTCTTGGTTTAATGGAAGACAATATAGTTTTCCGCGGTTCGCCATGTTCTTCCCATGTATTCTCTTCTTCTGCTTTTAGACCATCTGACGTCTTCCTAATGGTGAATTTGCAATCACATTTGGGACAAATAGCTTTGTATTCTTCGCTACCTTCTGGTGTATCCACGATAAATTCATGGTTACACTTTGGACATGTAGTTCTCCCCTTCATAATCTTTTTCACCATTTGGAGGATAGATATCCTACGTTAATAATATTTCTATAGATTCCAGCGTCCTATGTAGTTTGAACAAGCGGTATCCATATGGAGAAAACGATATGCTTCTGCCCTTTGCAGTATGTTTATATAACATATGTTTATTCCGATACCCTAAGAGGCGGTCAATAAATGGCTAGATTTCCGGAAGCAGAACAGCGATTGTTAAGCAAAAAGATATGTATGAAATGCGGTGCTACAAATGCAATCAAGGCGCAAAGATGCAGAAGATGCAGATCTAAGGAACTACGTATAAAGGCAAAGGAAGGAAGGGGAATATAAAATTCCCTTATCTAAAACCGTCATCTTTAAGAGCCTATTTTCTTTTTCGGTTTGCAGGTTGAATCTAAATGCCAGAAACAAAGTATGGGAAAGATGAGGATTTTAACGAGTGGTATAACGAGATAGTAGAACTTGCAGACTTATGTGATAAGAGATATCCAATTAAAGGTATGAATGTCTGGCGTCCTTATGGCTGGAAACTGATGAATCATGTAGATGATTTGATAAGAAAAGAGATGATGAAAACAGATCATCAAGAAGTATATTTTCCCCTGCTCATCCCAGAATCATCTTTTAAAAAGGAAGAAGAACATATTGAGGGTTTTGGCAGTGAAGTATACTGGATAACACATGCAGGTTTAAATGAGCTTGAGGAACGATGGCTTTTAAGACCCACATCCGAAA
>CAYLOF010000244.1:0-3251 GCA_964385215.1 uncultured Thermoplasmatales archaeon | reverse complement strand
CGTTTAATTTTGCTTTTAGAAAAATATTTGCATTTGGCTCTTCAACATCACAGTCAATAAACTGTGCCTTTCCAAGACTTAAAGCAAGATTTGTCGCAACAGTTGTCTTTCCAGTTCCACCTTTTCCACTAGCAATAGAAATAATCATTTTTTCACCTTCAAAATAAGTTTACCAACTTCACTACCAATATCCCGGGCAACCAAATAACATTTAACGACAAGTAAGAAGAAAACTTCACGATCAACATCACTCAAACCCTCATAGTTTCCCTGACCTTTAGAAATAACCATATCAGCTTTTTTAAACCGGTCTAAAAACCCTTCCGATGCGTACTGTAGTACCACCCCCGGTGTTGATATATCTTGACCCGCATCGCTTGATATAATGGTTGCAAGTTTATCAATTCCAGCGAACTTTGCATCTTCAAGTAAAGCATCATTTATAATGGGATTTGCCTTCACAACATAGGTGATTTCTTTTCCCATGTTTACAAGCTCTTTCAAAAGTAATTTATCAAAAAATGTTTCTCCAGTGTTATCTGCTAAATACAAAATGTTCTTTGAGTGGGCCAATACTTTCTTAAAATACAGATATGAACTATCATCAAAATTTCTTTTAAGTGCCGTATCAATAATTTCATCGACATTGAGTCGATTCATTGTACCAAAATCAATAACGTTTCCTGCAATAGCAAGTTTAATTGCCATAAGCAGATGGTCGTCATCATCTTTGACATATTTCTCAAGATTATTGTATAAATTCTTACCCATTCTGTTTGATTCGTCTTTTACCTGCGTATAAGGATCATTTGATTTTGTTATCCTTTTTATGATTGTATGAACTTCTCGCGACAATTCTGGTGGGGAATCCTCGAAAGAAATGTTTTGCAAATAACCCATTACCTCTTTGAGAACTGCTTCGTGGATCTCCTCATTATCAGTAGCCATACGAGTAGCTTCCAAAGATTGTTGTATAAAACAAGGGATACAATCAAGATGTGTTCTCATTGTCTCCACTTAATATCGATTGCCATGATGCTGTTCATGGTGATGTTGATCTCGAAAAGCATGTTGTCCACAAGCATCATCGTCACTAGCTTTTTGAAGAGTTCCTCGTTTGAATGCTTCAACAGCATCCTTTACAGTTCCAGAAGCACCAATATAGACAGCTATACCCATCTGTTCGAACATACCAATTGCACGTCTTCCAAGTCCTTGGCAAACCATAGCATCTACTCCTTCTTTTGCCATAATCTCAGGAGGATAACCTTGCCCACCCATATGCTCACTAATATTGGGTATCACTTTCACCTCGTTTGTATCAAGATCAACTATGGTGTATGTTGGCACTCTACCAAAATGTTCACCAACAGGGTTGTCAAGTCCATCTTCTCCCATAGTAGGTATACATATTCTCATAGCTTTTTACCTCCTCATTCCGGAGTGGCTGCCCACGCTTGGGGCTCCTGTTTCCTTTAGTTCCCCTTTTTTGTATTTTTCAACAGATTCTTTTATACTCCCACTTGCTCCAGTAAATACTTTTATACCAGCTGCTGACAAAGTTTGAAATGCGTTAGGTCCCACACTTCCAGTCACAACAATTTCTGCGCCTGTCTTAGCAATTGTTTGAGCTGCTTGTACTCCAACGCCACCATAACCCATTGCATCTTCATTTGGCAAAACCTCAAATTTCATTGAGTCTGCATCTACGATAAGGAAATATTTACATCTTCCAAATCTTTGATCAACATTTGCATCCAGATTCTCACCTGTTGATGTTATTACAACTTTCATATTTTTCTACCTCTCAGCCCCAATAAACTTCTTGTTAATAACTATTAGCATTTAAGCTACTGTCATAGGACTACCACATTTAGGGCACTTCCTGTTATAACAGGGCACCCCTAACTGGTGTGGTTCTCTATGCCCACAGTTTGGACATCTGCATTCATCACTAGAACCACTAACAAAACCGCCTTGACCTCTACCTTGACCGCCTTGACCTCTTCTGCCGGTCATAGGTCCTTGACCCCCGGGTCCTGTTCCATCTCCACCTGGCATATTTCATCTCACCTCCTTTTTGTTTATAATCTCCTCAATATTTTCAACAATTTCCTTAAATGACTTGGCAGTATCTGGGTTTTCATTTTTGGTCATAAACGTTTTTCCGGAATCTCCAGTTTCTACAATCTGCGGATCTATCGGTATTTTACCAAGGAATGGAATGTTGAAATCCTTTGATGCTTTTAGTCCCCCTCCTGTTTTGAAGAGATCGATATTTTTACCACAATATGGACACTTAAATCCACTCATGTTCTCGATGATTCCGGTAACTGGTATGTTCATTTTTTTGACGAAATTAATTGATTTTCTTACACTAACTAATGCAACATCTTGAGGAGTCGTAACAATAACTGCACCATCAGTGTCTGGTATTAATTGTGCTATGCTTAATGGTTCGTCCCCGGTTCCTGGAGGTAAATCAATGATTAGATAATCCAGATTTCCCCAGTCAACATCTCCTAAAAGCTGCTTGATAGCCCCCATCTTCAGAGGCCCACGCCAGATGACAGGTGCGTCTTTATCTGGGATAAGAAACCCCATAGACATAACTTTTAGTTTCGGTATTGCAAGAATCGGAGCGATACCCGCTTCAGATGATCCTGGCTTTCTGTCCTCCAGACCTAGCATTTTTGGAATACTAGGCCCATGGATATCACTATCTAGCAATCCTACTTCATAGCCTTTTTCCGCTAGCGAAAGTGCAAGATTTGCAGATACAGTACTTTTACCTACTCCACCCTTGCCGCTTAACACGACAATTTTATGTTTTATTTTACTTAAACTATCGGTAACCTTCGAGTCGTCATATTTCTTTTTTTCCATGTTCTCCCTCTGTTATTTTTTTCTTCCTAGATTTTAATTGCAATCATCAAAGAAAGATATGAAAAGGAATCTTCCTCTTAAACCTTTTTAAGGAGATTCCTTTTTTTCTTTAGAGATTTCCTGAAGTCTTTCCTTTATGGCCTTTAGTTCTTCATCTAGCCCTTTGATCGTTTCTTCAAGATAGTGCTTTTCTTCATCTTTGCTGGGCCCAGGATACGATGCTCTATAATATGGAACCGGTTCAGACTCTGGGTAATAACCTCCACGTCCAAATCCTCGGCCACGACCCCAGAATCCACGTCCAAATCCTCGTCCCCAACCTCTACCAAAGCCTCCGCCTCTTGGCACTCCTTTAGTAAAACCTG
>CAYLOF010000243.1:0-3272 GCA_964385215.1 uncultured Thermoplasmatales archaeon | reverse complement strand
TGCAGATTTGACATTCAAGCCAGTTATATTTCCTTCAGTTCCCTTATCTTGTACATCAATTGTACATATTGGTGTGTTTGTGGAAGTCCAGCCATCTTTTGGTGTAAAACTGCCTTCATAGAAAATTGGTTTTCCAGCATCAGGATGTTCAATGTGTGAAAAATCGTACCATTCTGATTGGCTTTCATTTTCGCCTGTGCCTGTATCTTTTATGCTAAATTGTATTTTCCAATATTGAGTTATATTTTCAGTTAAGTCTGAATAAGATAGGTTTGCAGTTATTGTTTCTCTTTCTTTTGAACCATTAGTGCCACTACAGTTTGCGGTCAGCCAATCTGTTTTATATTTTCCTGATTGATTTTCATATTCGAATTTATATTTTGCAGAAGTGTTCCATAAACCAACATATTCATTTTGCACATCAATCGTGCATATTGGTGGTATATCCTCGGAGGTAAAACTGTTTTCATAAAATACGGTTTCATGTGATGGTTCGCCGACTTTTTTGAATGTTACTGACCACTCATGCAATGTTGCTTCACCATTTGTATTTGCAGCAAAGTCTGCACGCAATCGTATGGTATCGTGATTGTTTAATTTAGTGGTGGAAATGTTGGAACCATCATCGATATTGTCTAGCAATTCATTCTTCCCCTCATCAAGTATGCTAAAGTCAATGTTTCCATTTGATGTTTCATGAAATTTGTCCCAAACGTAGTCATCCGTAGAATCTGGCAATCTAATTGGGATTGAAACAATATTTCCAGTAATTTGTTCTCCTTCAATTCCCTGTAATTCTCCTCTACTGAATAACATTCCATTTTCCGAGGTATAGTATATCAAACCATCAACAACTATTGGTGATGATAGCATGGCTGAGTTCTGATAGGTATCTTTAGTCCATACTGTAGAACCATCTGATGCATCAATTGCATATAGTATGCCATCTGGCGTCCCAATGTATATTAAACCATCTGCGTAAGCAGGCGATGAGGTCAATAGTGGGGTCAAGGGTTTTGTATATATCTTTTTACTCCATTTTTCTTCCCCATTTTCAGTATCTAATGCATAGAGTGTACCATCGGAGGATGCTACAAACAGAACATCATTGTAAATTGTAGGAGTGCTGCAAGCAGATAGCTTATATCCATCTGGTATGCTGTCTCCTATGGAGGTGTTCCATACTTTTGTTCCATCGTCCAAATTCAATGCAACAACTTTTGTATAAGCAGTAAATGAAGCGGTGGCCGGTTCTTTGGTAGCGACAAAAACCCTTCCTTCATAAATTACTGGCGATGCTCTACCTATTGGACCAACATTTTTGCTCCATATCTGTTCTCCACTATCTGCATCTATAGCAAACAAACTATTGCCATTTATCCTTTCACAGCCTACTACTACTGTATTTTCATATACTGCTGGGCTAGAGAAGCTTCCAGCGGGTAAGTCGAATTTCCATTCAAAATTGCCATTAGAATCAAGAACAATTAATTTATTGTTGCCTATGCTAAAATTGAAATATTTCCAGATTGAATTCCATATCAAAGAATCGCCACTCCAGGAGCTTAAAAAAATCTTATCGTTTGATACAGTAGGTGATGCAGAATAACATATATATGGATTGTCGGGGTTGATATCATTATATTCAAATATCCAGGTTGGGTTTTCTGATAGAGTATTTGTATCAAATGCATACACTTTATTTTCTACTTTTCCACCATCTGCTGTAGTTCCTGTTGCTACAATGACGTTATTATTTGAAACTGCTGGAGAATTTTCTATGGCAATATCATCACCAGGGACATCAATTTGGGCAACTGTTGCAGCAGGTGAGCCTTCATTTCCTGGAGAAACGGTTGCATCATATGCATATAGTTTACTACCGTTTGAAGAGGCAATGTATAGGATCCCTTCTTTAATCACCGGATTTTTGTAGCCGCTTCCAGATTTGGTAGTTGAGTACCAATATATATTGTGCTTATCAGCGTCAGGCCCGTATCCGTCGGAGGATCGCGTGTTGGCAGAATTCTGTCCAAACATGGGCCAGTCATTAATTGAGAGTATTACACTTGCATCTCCATTTGCAATGAGCACGTTGTGTCTTTCGCTCACTCTAAGTGAAGAATTGAGCAAATCTTTCCATATTTTATCTTGTGTTTGCCAAGTTATGCCCCAACTATTGATTTCTGGCGAAGAAGATGGGTCATTGGTGGTCAAATCTGCTTTGATTTTAATTTCATATTCTGCGGGTATGGAATCCAAATACACTGGTGGAGAAGAGAATCCTTCTTCATTTCCATTTAAATATGTTTCCTCGACCAGATTGTCGTACCCTGTATCATTTTCATACAAAATGTGATATTTTATCGATGTGCCACTTTCCTCATAATCTTCCCATGTTAGAAGCTCCCATCTTGAGATGCTTTGAGGAGCGATTGGTGCTGAAATTGCAGTTCCAGCTGGAGCATTGCCTTGACCATAGGCAGTGACTTTTACATAATCTGTATATAATGAACATTCCTTTCCAAAATCAGGAGTTACAATAGTGCAGAGATCTATATAGTTATCCTTACTGATAAACAAATCTCCAGTGAAGCTTTGTTGTAATTCGATAGTTGTTGCGTTAGAAGTGGATGTTTTTGCTTCTTCCCACATCCCAATAGTGCCAAGGGGTCGCCAATAATACATTGTGACTTTTTGGTCATTTTCAGCCTTTCCACACCAATATAGATTTAGTTGTGTTGTAGAATTTACATCTTGATTTATTTTGAGCCTAAAATGATGAACTATTTTAAAAGGTGAAGATGCTGCGAATCCTTCTAAAGGGTACATACTCCCATCTTTACTTTTTATAGCGTTATAATCGAGTTCCTCATCCAACTCACTTTCAAATAGCAGAATGGTTAAGCTGGGGGGGAAGAAAGGGAAAAAATAAGGAGTTTTGTAATTGTAAGCTTTGTTTTCGGATTGTTCTGACCAAGTAGAAAAATCATATATTTGGTTGCTAGATTCATATGGGTTCAAGATTATTTTTCCATTTCCAGAGGATGTTATACAATTCGTAAGATTTACATTTGTACCATCTTCAAATGTATCAAGTACGTATACTCCATCGTCCTCGTCGATTTGAGTGTTCAGTGAAAAACCGATATTCAAAAAACTTGATACTAGAAGTAATGAAAGAGCAATTCCTAAAATGAACAGTCTGTTATATGAATGGCTTCTATTCATATATTCATCTCCTTTTATACTTCTCCTCTCGATTTATATTG
>CAYLOF010000242.1:0-3278 GCA_964385215.1 uncultured Thermoplasmatales archaeon | reverse complement strand
CAGCTGTAAATTCATCTGTTGTAACAACACTCTTGAAATCTCCCCTGATACTAAATCCATCAAAATGCAACTGTTTATTGCTTTTCTTTTCAAGCTTTTTTCCAATAAGTGGAAAAAGTACCTGTTTGCAGGAAAGATCATGGTCCAATACATTTATGACTAAAGGATCAAAAAATATGTGCAATTTCTCCCCCTCTTTTGTAGAGGTGATAGTAAGCTCTACCCTATGAAGGTCCGTTTCACAATACCCCTTTGCTGAGTCTCCGCCTATCTGAACACCTATTGTTTTTTTCTTGTGTTTTTCAAAAGGGCTTACCCTGACAGCATCTAATGGTTCTTTTCTATATACGCCTTTTAAAAAATATTTAGCATCTGATGCTCCCAAAACAAATTTCCCAATTCCCCCTCTCAGATATTTTTTTACTGTTCGTACCATTTTGTTTTTTAGCGAATATGAATCATAAAAGGAAAAGGAAATCCCATAGTCATTCAGTTCTGCTCCTTTTAGAAATACTACTTTGCATTGCTCAAAATCAAATGTGAGCATTACATCTTTGTCGTATATAACATTAAGTAGTTCTCCATTCCGCTTGAATTCTAATTTGCTATTAGGCAAATGATCGATAGCGGTACTATTATTTTTTTCCATTGTAAAAAATCGAGAGGCAGCATTCATTAGTTCAACTGTTGCAAAGGTCTGCTCCATGGGAAGACGTTTTAGTTCGGAAAGGTATGTTGGGAAGATCCCTTCACATAAACCTCCATTTTTTGTAATCCATTTTGTTCCTTCATTGTAACTTTTCTTTGCAAGTTGCTTCCAGAATTTGTCTTTAGTGAATACATACAGTCGCAAATATGTTGAAACGATCCATATGTTTTCATATGGGGAAAGTCTTGGTGTAATTGAGTATGATATCGGGTGAAAGCTGAATTCAAGCGATAGATTTTCTGTGTTATATAAATAGAACCAAGCAAGGGTATAGTACGCATAGATTAAAGCGTCGTCCAGATATTTTTTTTCGTTAGTTATTTCGTATGCATCAAGAAATGCATCTATGATGCTTACTGCTGAGAACGCTTCAGGCTCCTGAACGCCAATGTCCCGCAGTCCATTATAACATATCGGAGTTGCTGTTTCTAGATAGGCAAGTGCATTGAGGGCAGCTTTTTTCATTTTTTTATTGTTAAATTTTTTGGATCCCTGTATCAAAGCACGAGCGCATTCGCCTGTGCCCCCATGTGTTTCATACAGTCGAAGATTTTCGGGTCTTAGTCTGATAACACCTTCTTGGCGTATGGCCATTGGCCATGCTCCGTTTTTCTTTTGGGTGGATAGTATATATTCAAGTGATTTTTTTACCAAGTGTTTGATTTCCTCGTCATTCGCCACTTCAAGATATTTGAGAAGATGAACCGCAATGGTTGCCTGTCCACCAGGATATCCTGCATACCCGCAATCCATGTAGAAATATCCTTGCAATCCACGGCGGGTTAGATTAGTCATGTTGTACCATATAACCCCCTGCCCTTCTTTTGGTGTTTTTATGAAAAGCGAGGGGTTTGTAAAATGCTCACGTAGTTTTGTTCTCCATTCTAAAAACTGTTTATCACCTGTCTGTTTGTACCATTCTGAGAAATAATGCAGTCGAACTGCTTCATAGGAAAGTAGCGCGTAACTTGAATTGACGAAGGTAAAATCCGGTGTGTTTCTCCAGGGAAGTTGAAGAAAAGATCCAGTTAGATGGTCGTATGACCGCCATAATGCTTGTTTTCCTTGTTTGAACGTTTTATTGGGATTTCGTATCTTTTTCGTATCTGGAATCTTCCTAATTATGACTGATTTTACAGCATCCTTCCAATCATTACATTTTGTTGCCTTTACGGAGAAACGAAATGTATTGCCGGGTTGCAAATCCAGATCAATCTTTCTTTTTTTTCCAAATCCTAGCCAGGCGTACTTTTTTTCTTTGACACAAAAATTGTTGAAAAGATAAAATGAGACGATGTATTTATCATCATTTTCTTCAAGTGCAATAAAGGGGAAAATCTCCTGATTATTTAGTTTGATAACTGGATCGAATTCAATGGAAATACATTCATCTTTAAATTGCAGCACCAGCAAAGGCATCTTTACATATATAAGCGATCTGCAAAGGTTTCCTTCATGGGATTCATCAAGTATTTTTGTCGTGTAGTATGTAGTAAATGGATACGGTAGGGAGATATCATCTTCCAAAGAAAATTTTTCTTTTGAATACCACATTCCACCAACAAAACTGTAATAAAGAGGTTTTTTCTCAATTAATATTCTTTTTAGAAGCATTACGTCATTATATTGTGAGATTGTATAGATATCGTTCTTAATTGAAAAACATTTATCTTCTTCTTCCTGTATCATGAAAACCGATGCTGTTATAAACCAATTATTTTTTCATATAGTTTTGTATGATCTTGTGCCATTTTTTCAATGGTATAATTCAAGGCAACATCTGATTTTCTTCTGTATGTTTCTAAAGTCTTCTCATCAAATTTTTTCTCATTTAGCTCTTCGATATTTTTGAAATAAAGAAGGTTGCCATCAAAAGCTTCCCTAAATTCTTCTACATCGCGTGCAATGAGTGGGAGACCCATTGATAAGGCTTCAAGCATAACTATAGAGTGGCCTTCTGCATATGAAGGCATAAAGAAAACATCGGCAGCAGAATACGCATCGGTAATATCTTCGATGAACCCAGGAAATATTGTATTTTCACTGCGCCGGTCTATTGCCCGTTTGACTTTAGTATAATCTTTTGAAAACAAATTATATGGAAATCCCCCAATCCACAGAAAGCAAAATTGTGGCAACCGTTTTGCCACTTCTAAAAAATCATATATTCCTTTACGTGGCGTACGTTGCGCAACAGTTAGAACAACCGTTTTGCCTTTTTCGATACCGTGTTTTTTTCGAAATTTCTCTCGTTTTGTTTTAGTTGGGGTATTTTTTTCCACATCAATTCCGTTATAAATAGTTGATATCTCTGGCTTGCAATGAAGATTTATGAGTTCTTTTTTACACTTCTCCGAAACGGCAATTATATGGTCAAATGTGTTGTAGATTGGGATGTATAACCAGTTAACTGCACGAGGAAAAGCGAGGTTTCCTGTATTTAAATTTGGAGTCGAATGTGCTGTGATAATTTTTTTTCCTTGAAATCGTTTTGCATACAGCATTGACCGCGGCCCAAATGTGTGGAAATGTGCCACATCATAATCAAACGATTTATCATTCCAACTCA
>CAYLOF010000241.1:0-3280 GCA_964385215.1 uncultured Thermoplasmatales archaeon | reverse complement strand
ATAAATCCATCAGTGCGTGAGATTGCCAAATTCCTTTTGCTTAACAAGAAGAAAATTTACAAGCTTGGTAAAGAAACAGACATAATTAAAAAATCTCGCAGATATGTCTTACAGAATTATAAACCAGAAAAAATTATAGAGAAAGAGATTTTTCTTTTCGTGAAAAAGGTGTACAAGGATGCAGTTAGGATGTAAAAAATCGTTATTAACATGGGTAGTAGGTTTCATCTTAGTTATTTCTGTATATGGCATTATACCCTCTCCACACATTACTTTAGCTGGTGAATATCTCGGTTTAATCCTTACATTTCCTATGGAATGTATTTTGCAAAATTATACATTCGATAAAGTACTAAAAAATGAGATTAAATGTCTTTTTGAACTTCAAGTTCTTCAGAGAGAGTAATTGAAATGCCAAAAAGACTTTCTTTAAAAATCGGTATTAAAAGCTGGCTTCTCATAGGATATGCTATCATATCATTTTTAATAACAATAATATGGTTCAATTCAGCCGACCTTCTTGTGTATACCGACACCCATTTTCCATTCATGAATCTTGAAAAATATCTTGAGAGAATTTTTACAATAATAGATACAGGTTATTTTCCTTCTTTTAACGACATTAGACATCTCTTTCTATACCCGTATTATTTCCTATTCACTCCATTGGTTGACTTCTGGAGCGTACAGATAGCTTCGTTGATACAGAGACTCATACTATTTTCGGCACTATTCTTCAGTTTTAGTTCAATAAGCTACCTCCTGTTGTGCATAAGCGACTTAACTAAGCAAAGAATAAGCTACCTTGCAGTTTTGCTCAGTGCATCATTATACTGCTTTAACACCTATGCAACAATAATAATCTGGCGACCTTTTATGCCTTACATACTCCATTACGCTCTATTTCCGTTATTTATTGCCTTTGCACTGCGCTATTTCTCTACAAACCAACATAAATATCTTTTAGCGCTAATGATACTTTCCTTTTTCATATTTCCATCGTATACAATATTACCTTCATTAGCCTTTGATGTCATTGTCGTTATAGTTCTTCTTTTATCAGTTAAGAGCATGCTCAAAAAAACCATGACCCAAGTTATACTTACATCTCTGAAAATATTTTCGGGCATTTTAATTTTGTCCATTCCTTTGATTTTAGTTGCTCTACTCCAACCATCGGTAATTTCTAATACATATGAAGGAATAGTAAAAATAACCAGTTTGCCTGAAAATCTCTTAAGGGTAGTTGAATACAATTCCCCCAGTATGATACAAGCATTGATTTATTCAGGTTATCCTCCCCTCTATACTCCAGATTTTAGTTGGTATGCCAAATTTACTGCTTGGTTTGAACCCTTACAGCTTATATGTATTAGTGTAACGCTAGTTATAGGTATCATCTCTTGGACAAAGAGGATAAGGAGAAACACTAGAGATTATCTCTTGTTTGGCCTGTTATTCATATATCTCGCCTCATTGTTTATGATCACTGGTTCTAACGAACCACTATCCCAGCTAAAGATTAGGATATTTCAATTAAAGCCCTTTGATATGCTCAGAAGTGTTTATGCACGTTTCGGAGAATATGTTGTGTTGTCATCGTTACCTTTTATCAGCTTGGGTTTATCAAAAATCATGTTTCTGCCGAAATCAAGAATCTACAAGTTATGCACAGCATTCTTCCTTGTCTTGCTTCTTATGACTCCGATGACCCCTGTTCTCGAGGGAGATTTTCTAAAAGAGGGTCCCAAGACACCATCAAATCAAATTCATTTTCCAAATTCCTATATTGTGCTAAGACAATTAGATGCAAAAGAAGATGATAAAAATTATCTTTATCTTACAATCCCTTCAAGTGCTGAAGTTAAACTTAGATCTTGGAATAATGGAACATATGGCTACATAGGTCCAGATATCTTCCCCTTTATCTTGAGTGGAAGATCAATAAAAGATAAAAAAATTTACAATAACGTGTTATATTTCATCTTAAACGGAAAACTCAAGGAGCTTCAAAGGATTCTTCCAATTCAGTATATCATATTGACTTTTGACCAAAAAATACAAAGTAATGCCGACAGACGATCACTTTATAACTATCTTTCAATATTTCAGAAGGAATTTGAAACAACCTTCATAGATGAAAATCTCGCAATATTCAAACTACCTACAACCGCTCAGGGAGCCTCAAGGGACTGGCGTGTACATGTTTTAAACCAAAACACATCTTCCACTGTTAGTGACATTTTCCTTAATTCTTATCTTCAGGTGATTAGTCACGGTCTTCCTTTAGAAACTACTTATAAAAAGCAAAACTACATTACGAGGGTCTTAGACTTTGCTGAACTAGGGCATATGAAGATAAAATCAACGGTTGTCTTGAAGAGAACAGCAGAAAAATATTATATTTTTCCGATTTTTCTGGTTTTGCCAAAAGTTACAGAAAGATTATATATAGCAGCAGAATATAAACCAGCGGAAAATAGCTGGAATATCTATTCTGGAACATGGTCAAAGGAGAAGCTGCAATGGAACTATACTCTGCTTACTAAGTTGTACTCTGGTAATATGGCTTTTACTGTAGATTTTGAGAGAAATAGTATTACGGTCGAGGATCGCGATGATAAGCAAGAATACCAATATCCAATACCTGAGGAATGGAATAGACTGCTTATTTCAAGACTTGAAATATCTAACAAGACAGTGGAAAGTCCTAATGGTGAAATAGGCATATATGCAACAAAAAATCTAACTGAAATTGCAACTTTAGACGAGTTACTTGTGGAAATGTATAAAAACAATTCTATGGTTCTATCCTCCCATACTGCAGCAACAGAACTACACTCAACAAGAATAGGCCCAGCCCTTTCGAAGATCTCTATAAATACTACAAAGCCCTTTATGTTAAGCTTTACAGAGTCATATGATCCACTATGGGAAGCGAGGATTTATAATGATGGTAAACTTGTTGAAAAAGTTAAGCCAGTGACATTGTATAGCGTGATCAATGGTTTTTGGATAAATGAAACTGGTAATCTAACAATAGAGATTAGATATACACCACAGGACTGGTTTGAGATAGGTTTAGCTATATCTGCGATAACATTTATTGGATGCATTGGTTATATAGCATATGATTGGAAGAAAAATGATGAACGGATAATAATAATGAAAGGAAAGATATGCAACATTCTGAAAAAGAAAAAATGAACAGAAGGAAAATAACCAAAATTATTGCATGTCCGAAATGCGGAAAAAACGTGAGGAGCAGTGGTTATCCAGG
>CAYLOF010000240.1:0-3289 GCA_964385215.1 uncultured Thermoplasmatales archaeon | reverse complement strand
TTAGGTATTCTAATTTGCATAATGATAATATCGCTAATTCCAGCGGTAAATGGAATGTCGGTGGATGTTAAATCAGAAGAACCCACATCGTCATTTGGCTCCACATTTATAATAGGAACCGTCTATAATCCAATAGAATCAGGAGAGATGGTCAATGCTAGTGCCATAAGAGTAGTATATTATGAGTGGAATTTCCTGGACGAGAATATTGGCATGGTAGGAGGTTTTAAGCAAATAAGCTTTAAGAGGCAGCCCTTCTTTAACATTTATAAGCCAGGGCCATTTGGTTTAGTGGCTTACATCTTTGGTTTTTGCACTGATTTTGAAATACTTGAATAAATGCAAACCAGCAAAAAAAAAAAACGTTCTGGATTTCAGCTAAGAAATGCTAATTGATTCGTTCGGAAATGTATTTATCCTTTTTTCCCATTCTTTCTGCCATGTGCTTCAACCATGGTGATGATTATAAAAATTGACATAGTTGGTGGCGGCATTGGTGGACTGAGTGCTGCCGCATCACTGAAAAAACACGATAAATCGATAGAAGTGGTTATCCACGAGAAGCATAAAATTGTAGGATATAATGTTGATGGCAGGCGATGTGGTGAGGCCCATTCAGTTGAAAGTGAATGGAAAAAATGGAAGCCTGAAAAGAAAAGTATTTTTAATAACATAACAAAAGCCGAAACAATTGTAGGAAACAAAAGATACATATTTCACAGAAAACCAGGTGAAGCCTGCATACTCAACAGGCAGGAATTTATATGCCAACTTGCAAGAGACGCAGAAAAACTTGGTGTTAACATCCAAACAAATGACAAGGTAAAAACCATTGGTGATCTTGATGGCGACTACATTGTTGATGCTTCAGGATGTCCCAGTTCAATTAAAAGGGAGTTAGGACTGAACAAGGGAATAAAAGGTATTACCTATCAACAAACGTTGGAGGATTCAAACTGTTTTGTTGCAGATACAATGAAAATAGTTTTCACAGGAAAGTTTGGCTATTATTGGATATTTCCACGTGATTCTACAAAAAATGAAGTTAACGTAGGTGTCGGATTCATTGGGAGGTTTAACTACAATCTAAAAGAGATGCTAGAAACATTCAAGAAAGAGCAAAAAATTGAAGGGAAAATAAACCATATAGCCGGCGGATTACTCCCCGCTGGCTTACAACGACCACTAATGCATAGAAATATTTTATTTGTTGGAGATGCAGGAGTTGGGACATACCCTTTAACAGGCCAAGGCATTTATCGTGCTCTCATAAGTGGCGATGTTGCTGGGAGATGTATCGCAAAAAATTACCCAAAGAAATATCCGTACATCATCAATCAGAAATTCATCAAATGGGATGCAATTTGTAAGACATTCATATGGACAAACTATGCACTCAAAAGGATAAATCCTAAATTGGTTTTAGCGTCATTGAATTATTTCTTGTCTTTTAGCAATCTGCTTATCTAACCTATTTTATCGCTATAGTTATCCAAAACCACAAATCACACACGTCAGTAAATTCTCTCCAATTTTTTTTTTGTTAAACCAGCATTTTCCGTTGATATCTTGTTTGCAGGTAAACATGTTTATGAGAACTTCCATCAAAATGGGTTGACGTACATACCAGACAACAGACAATGATGAGCTCAGATTGAAAAAGGTGCAATGAACTGAAATATATGATTTAGCAATTACTTTGCCTATCTGATCGTAGTGAATTTCAATATTGCTTTAGTGCCTCTGAGTTTTGAAACAACACCATCTAAAAATCTAATAACCTCTGGAAGTGTAATCTTTTTCTTCCAACTATATACAAACTCATGTTCTCCTAGAGATGGTTCAAATCCCATGTCTCTCATTTTCTCAAATATCACTGAAACTTTTTCGCCATCTGCGCTGTGAAGTATTTCTACATATGTTTTCATAAATTCACCGGATGAAACTTATATCTGAAATTATTTAAATCTGATGTGCAAAAATGTCAAAATGACAATAGGTAAACTCAGATTGAAGGAGGTTTAGTGAAAAAAGAAGGAGGAAAGATTGGAGTTCTCTATTTCTCTCCAATTCCACCCCATTTTGATATATATATTATGCCGATAACACAAAACAGTGTTATTATGATACCTGAAATTATCGCTATTACTGCACCTGTGGTATTTGTTATATCATTTATTGTTAGTCCAGCCAGTGCGAACAGTCCTACGATTATTTCCTTCCATATCAAAGCAATTACAAAACCAAAAGCTGCAGCAATCGCTGTTGATGTGCTTATCTTCACGTCCTTTAATTTTACCATATCTCTTCTCACCTTCTTTGGAATAATGAAATAACGTTTCATATTAATAATTATTGGATTTATCTGGGCATTGAAGCAATGGTGAAGTCAGGTTAAGAAAAAAAGACGATTATAATTGAAGTATAATCAACATTGTTTGTGTTCTACTGCGTTAAAAAGACTTCTTCTGCGCCACAATGTGGACACTTTCCCCGGTATATATGGCTTATTTTTCCGCACTTCATACATAGATATCGTTGGATATTAACTCCTCCTTTGCGTGTAATTTGCCTAATAATATGTTATGCATCACTATTATATATAAACTATTCTATAAAATAAGTTAAAAAGATAATTGTGGCCTTGGATTGATGAAGAAAAACAAGAAAGGATCGGTTATTAAGTGGATATGTGTTCTCAAATTTTAGAGTTTTAAGGATGGGGAAATATGGATAGAAAGCAACTGACAACAGGATTAAGCGAGATAGGGTTAGGTGTAATACTATTTACTGCAACATTGGAACTTCCGTCTGTTTTACCTTCAGATGGAATGATGGAGGTATTCGTCTTCTTCATCAGGGTGTTGTCATACATATCAATAGTGATTGGATGTATTACTACACTGATGGCGATAATTCCTGAAGGTAAAAAGATGTCAGAATCTAATGAATAAAGGAATGCAATATGGGAAGAAAAGGGAAAATAGATAAAGTACCTCTTGAAGCGATGGTTGAGTTGTTAAAAACGGAAACTAATGTTAGTGGTGATTTTGCTGGGTACCTATAATAATCAAACTAATATACGCTTTTCAGATGCATATGCGCTCGTTCCAAACGTTTATAAAGACAAATATATTTTAGAATAATGGTTAAAAGATTAGGAATGTGATATTAAGATGGGAATAGTTAACAAGATTTTTGGTGATAGAAAGACTGGTGGCGTAGGAGGATATGTCGATCTTGAAAAGTATGATACGTCCGCCAATCAAACAATACCAGCTAAGATGCA
>CAYLOF010000239.1:0-3310 GCA_964385215.1 uncultured Thermoplasmatales archaeon | reverse complement strand
TTCTGACAAAGTAAACTGCATGGCTGGCGCTGGACGATTAGATTTTTCCTTCATATAAGATCTCCACTTTCTTTTTATCCTTTAGGGTTTATATTACGTATATCGTAGGGACTTATAAGCTTTTTTCAATTCCTTATTTAAGAGTAAAACCTTTCAATATTTCGTATCATTTCTAAACTCATCTTCAGGGTAGAAACTATCTGAGTTTCCGCTAAGAATTTTACAAAAACAGTATAAGGTAAAATTGTCATAATAAGACAAATGTCATATTAGAACAATATTTATAAACCATTGATGTTTCTTCATAATGGTGTAATACATGAAAAGAACAGAGGAGAGCATTTTTTTATCAAAACAAAAGGATCCTTTGCCAAAACAAATTAGAACTAAGACTCTAAGAAAATTATTAGAATTAAACTGGTTAATGCTTTTATCGAGCGCGGATTTTTCTCATAATGGTTTGTATGACAATCCAGGAAAATGCATCGAATACATAATGAAAAGATTACATGTGAATAGAAGAACAGCATATGATTATTACACTACTTTGCTTTATCTCGATAATAATTATAATCAAGTCATACATGAAAATATGGGAAAATTTGGTCTTTATTGAAAACGGTATTAAACAAAGATAATCTCCGCCTCCAAACAATGCTCTCTCAAAAATTCCACAATCCTCAAATCATCCTCATAGTAAACATCAACACCCAAATCGTTGATCTTATCGGCCTTGTACACCGCCAAGTTTCGGTAATTTTTCGGTACTTTGTTCGGGAACATTATCAACTGCCCGTAATCCACATCATGCTCGTGTAACCACCTCTCAGTAACCTTTCGATAACACTCTTTTCTGCCGGTGATTATGTACCTCCAAAACCTTTCTGCATACCCTGTTGGAGAGCATTTTGCAAAGAACTCGTGCAATCGGTATGGTCTGTAGTCTTTCGGGTTCAGAGAGTTTGCTGCGATTACGCCATCGAGATCACTGCCGATCATACTAAACTATTGCTGTTCTGACTTAAAAACGAGCTGTTTTTCTAAAGTGAAACTTAGCTACCGGCTAAGGCTAAATTCACCGTCAGAAAGCGTTTTTAGGTAGGTCTAAAAGCTTTCTATAAATCGGTTAATATTACTTCATTAACGCTCACTAGTCACCTTTAGATAACGTCTGAGGTAAAGGTTCTAAGTACCCCCGTATAAGGAGAGTCTATATCGCTCTCTTCAACGTACATGGTTGATATGCATACATCCAATACGCATAACCAGGCATGAACGTATCAGCAAAAGTGTAGCTTTGACCGTTTCTATCCCAGCCGAATACGAAATCACTAACCCAACCATTTAACACTGCAGTATTCCACGGGACACTATCAACGAGTATATCTGTTTTATCTACCGGATTATCATATGGTACACTAACTATATTCCAACCTGACTTAATATATGTAATATAATCATCTGATACTAGAATTATATTATCTACCCATAGCTCACATGGCTCATAAGCATAAAACCAGTAACCATAACCCTGATCAAGACTATAAGTGAATGTATAGCTCTGTGAAGAACGGTTCCAATTGAATATGAAATCACTAATATAACCATTTGATACAGCCTCAGACCATGTATAATTATCATTAAAATGATGTATGATTATGTATATTTTGTCTACTGTTTGATTAAAAGGCAAAGAAATTAGATTCCAGTTTGATGTAAGATTTGTAATTTGAAAAAAACTATTTCCATCTGAAATTGTTTTGATTAACCAGACGTCTGTACCTTCTTCCTTATTTGAGGAGTTGGATCTATTGCGCATCAAAACAGCAGACATGGTAGCTCCAGCGATTATATAGCCACCATCATTAGTCTGCTGAACAGCATATCCCCATTCCCCACTATTTTCTTCATATCCATATATAGAATTCCATTCTTCGTCACCATTAATATCAGTTTTAATCAACCACACATCAGGATCTGGTCCAATAAATGATACCGCCCATCCAGCTATTATATAGCCACCGTCAAACGTTTGTTGAACCGAACGACCTCTATCAGCAGCAGAACCCCCAAAGGTTTCAGCCCATACTTCATTTCCACTAGAATCCGTTTTAATCAATAAAACATCTGACATAGATACATAATATATCTCTGTATCCCCAGCAATAATAAAGCCGCCATCATCGGTCTGCTGAACATCATAACCCATATCAAACTTGTTAGGTATACCAGTCTCCCCAAAAGTAGAACTCCATTCCTCGCTCCCATTAGAATCTGTTTTAACCAACCAAACATCACAACCAGTACCGTCTGAATCAAATGAGACTGTGTATCCGGTTAGTATATAACCTCCATCATCGGTCTGCTGCCCTGAAAAGCATCTATCATGATTACTACCTCCAAAAGTAGAATTCCATTCCTCGTTTCCATTGGAGTCTGTCTTAATCAACCAAAAATCAAATTCTCCTTCACCAAATGATTCGGTATAACCAGCGATCATATAGCCGCCATCAACTGTCTGATCAACCGAACACCCCCAATCAACATTTATACCTCCAAAAGTAGAATTCCATTCCTCGTTTCCATTGGAGTCTGTCTTAATCAACCAAAAATCAAATTCTCCTTCACCAAATGAATGTGTGCAACCTGCAATAATATAACCCCCCTCGTCGGTCTGCTGAACGGAATAACCCCTATCGTAACTATTTCCACCAAAAGTAGAATTCCATTCCTCGTTTCCATTGGAGTCTATCTTAATCAACCAAACATCCCAATCTCCTACACCAAATGACAAAGTAGCTCCAGTAATGATATAACCTCCATCATTAGTCTGCTGAACCGCATAGCCTTCATCATATGAGCTACCTCCAAATGTCTGACTCCAACTTATTTCTTCAAATGTTTTAATCCATTCTTTATTTAGAGGGTCATTACAAATATCTGATTCAGTTTTTGTTAAAATAGCATCACGATTGAATGTATTCTCATTTTTCTCAAAATTACCATTTATACTAGGGAAGACACCAGCCCCCAAAAAAAGTCCTACAATGGCTAAAACCATTATTTTTCTAAACAAATTAATTTTCTCTTTCTCCCTTTTATTCATTTCTTCTTTCTCCCCATCAAAAACAGAATGTAATATAAGATAGCAGATATTATAATATAAACCTTCCTATAATTAATGAAACGTATGTTGCAATAGAAATCTATTCAGACAAGAATGTATTTATACCAGAAATCACTAATATTATATTAAGTGGGGAGAATTTTTTTATGCGATAACACAGTTTTCCCTCCCAAAAAACAGAAT
>CAYLOF010000238.1:0-3339 GCA_964385215.1 uncultured Thermoplasmatales archaeon | reverse complement strand
CAAGGGACCACTACATAATAAAATTTTTGCATATGGGGGATTAAAGGAAATTTTTGAATTGTACCAATTTAAAGTGGAATCATTACTTGGGAGTGGATATTACCCTATGCCCACTAGATCATTAATGAAGATTGCTGGCAGGATAGATCCAAGACATACACATTTTATAACAATTAAGGTGAGAAAATGAAAATTCATAACATAAAGTTGGTGAATGATAGACTTCCAACTTTCTGTTATGGTTGCGGGACATGTTCTGGAGTTTGTCCGAATGATGCAATAGTTATGCGCTTAGATAGGGAAAAGGGTGTCTATCTACCAGAAATAGATGAAAATAAATGTAATGGTTGCGGTATATGTACACAAGTATGCCCATGGCGATTTTTAGATAAAAGAGAACTAGACATTTTTGTTTACAATAAACATTCTAATGATATTCTTGGCAATCACTTGGGATGTTATTTAGGATATGCTGCAAACGTAAAACTAAGAAAAGCATCAACATCTGGTGGACTCGTGTCTGCATTATTAAGTTTTGCTTTGGAAGAAGGGATTATAGACGGAGCTTTGGTAACCAGAATGAGTAAGACAGAACCGTTAACTCCTGAGCCATTTATAGCTAGAACTAAAGATGAAATAATTTCTGCTGCAGGGTCTAAATATATTCCTGTTCCAGCGAATGTCGCACTAAAAGAAATTCTAAGGAAAAAAGGAAAGTACGCTGTAGTAGGTCTGCCTTGTCACATCCAGGGAATAAGAAAAGCGGAAAAAATCAATGAAAAGCTAAATGAAAGAATAGTTCTTCATTTAGGGCTTATGTGTTCGGGAACCATATCCTCTTACGGAACTAACCTCCTCTTAAAGTCACTAAATATAAATCATAAAAATCTTTCTCAGATTTATTATAGGGGTGATGGTTGGCCTGGTGGATTCAGAGCAGTTTTAAAAAATGGTACCCAGACTTTAGTAATACCCCACAGCGATTATTTTTCAATTATTAGATTTTATCTTCCTTTCCCCTGCTTAGTGTGTTGGGATCCTACGAATGAACTTTCAGACATTTCATTTGCTGATGATTGGTTAGATCCTATAAGAAATTCAGATAACAAGGGAACTTCTTTAATAGTTTCCAGAACAGAAAGGGGCGAAGAATTGCTAAAAGTTGCCGAAAGTAAAGGAATAATAAAAATAGACAGGATCTCTCCCCAAGAAGTGATCAAAGCTCAGAAGAAATGCATAGATATTAAAAAGAGGAATCTAGCGATGAGATTATCTTTAGCAAGAGTTATAACCAATGAGGCTCCAATTTTCAGAAATATTCATCAACTCGATACATCTAATTGCATATTAAAAATCCAAACTTTGTTACTTTTTATTAGATGTTTGTTAATGTCAAAAAGAGTAACTCGTAATATTATAACCCCAATTCTCATACGTCTTTTGGAATCTAAAAGGGTGAAAAAACATGAACATTTTGATAACAGGGGCAATTAGCTTATCGAACAAAGGCACCGCCGCTATAGTCATTTCCATCATAACTCTCTTAAAAAAGACATTTCCAAATTCAAACATATCTATCGAGCTATTTTATCCTAAAAAACAAAAAAGGATTATAGATATAGAAAAAGAATACGAAGTAAATGTTATTGCTCCTTTAATGCAATCTCCTTTGAACACCGTATTCCTGTTTTTGTTAGCTATCTTAATCATTTCCATCAGGAGATTGGGGATAAAATCGCCTAATATCAAAAAACTAGAAAATTACGAAAACGCAGATATTATTGTAGACATAAGTGCAGAAGGTTTCATGAGGTTTTACAGTGAAGGGTTTGTTCAAACAACTATTAGATTTTTACTTCATTTATATCCCATTCTCATAGGCTTGCTTTTAGGAAAGCCAATAGTACTTTTAGCACAGTCATTAGCACCATTTGGAGCGTTTAAACCAGTAATGAAATATATAATTAAAAATTCAGTATTGGTTACAGTAAGGGATTCTACGAGCATAGAAAATTTAAAGAAAGAAGGAGTAGATGTTTCGAAAATATACCTGACTGCTGATCCCGCTTTCTTATTAGATGTTGCGTCAAACGATAGGATCTATGCAATATTGAAATTGGAGGGAATTGACTTAGATGCATTAAAAAAGAAAAAAGTTATAGGTATCTGCGCTGGTAGGATTTTAAAAACTGAAAAGCATGAGAAATTGATAAAAATATTAGCTAATGTTGCAGATTCATTAATCAAAGAATATAATGCTGCCATGGTGTTCATTCCGCACAGTTCCGGAAAAATTAGAGAAGAAAGCGATGATGTAATCGTTGGGATGGAGATTATGAACTATGTTAACAATAAAAGGAATTTTTACGTAATAAAGGGAGATTATACTCCTCAAGAAATTAAAGGGATTCTTGGAAAACTTGACTGTCTTGTAAGTCTTAGAATGCACCCAACAATTTTCGCTTCTTCCATGAAAGTACCTTGTGTGATTATTGCGTTTAACCCGAAGGCATACGGTTTTATGGAAATGTTAGGATTAGATAATAATGTCATCCATATAAATGATGTCCAAACAGAGTTATTAGTTAATCATGTAATAAGTTGTTTACGCGACAGCCAACAACTAAAATGTACGCTTGGCAGAGTCCTTCCTTTGATTAAAGAGAGAGCATTGTTAAATATGCAATTACTAAGGGGGCTAATATATAAAGAATAACAACTTGTGCAAAGTACATTGCTATGCAACTTTCTTAATCATTCTATTTTCTATAATAGCCTGTTACCAACTGTTAACCACAGAGGGGTTCATACTATACGGTGATTTTACTCTTCCGACTTCGCTACAAAGATTTTTTGACATGCATTACCCTCTATGGAATCAATATGGGAGCGTCAATTCATTCGAGTTCGTTCCGCGTTTATCATTCAGAGCTTTGCCCGTAGTAGTCGCCACCTTTTTTAAAACTCCTGCAGATTTATTCTACAAAATTATGGTTCTGAGTACAATGATCTTGTCAGGAGTCTCAATGTATTTTTCTATGATTTATTTAACCCCCTCGAACAGAACTAAAAGAACCTGTATTATAGCTTTGGCCGTATCAGTTATTTACATGTTTAATTTTAAAGCAATAAACACTATTATTTGGCCAACCCTTCAGTTCACTTACGCTATAGCGCCAATCGCTATGGTTTCTTTTATTAAATTTACCTCCAATCCCCGACTCAGATACGCTTTGTTGGTGGCGCTTTTAATGACCATGATAGCAGGGTCACCTCACTATCTTGTTTTTATTGCCCTTTTGATGTGATCCTGTCCGTTTTTCAGGCAGAAAAGTCCAT
>CAYLOF010000237.1:1646-3354 GCA_964385215.1 uncultured Thermoplasmatales archaeon | reverse complement strand
ATGATGATTGTAGGACAAGTATCAAACCCTAAAGAGGCTGAGGAAATCGAATTCATTACCAAATCATTTGTTGTTGGAATTCGAGCTAGAACACTTGCTTTAGAAGCAAAAAAGGCGGCATAAACATGACAAAAAAAGAAAACAAACCAAAAAACAAAAAATCGGTACCTAGTGAAATAGAAATAATCTGGGTCAATATCTAATCTGTTTTTTAATATCTCTTTTCCCTTCCCTTTTTTACTACCAATCCTTTACATTCTTAATATTTTTTTACGTTCTGAAGCAGAAGGATGCTGTCAAATTCGATTGGTTTGGAAGAGATACCATTTATATTTATATAGCGAAACATATAACACAATAGATATCAGTGAAAGTAAAATCAAGAAGAGAAACCTTAAATGATGTTGTAAAAGATGCAAAGAGATATCCTAAAGGATGGAAGGCAGTTTTTGGAAAAGACAGGGAGCACTTATCCAATGATTATTACATATTCAACCCAAAAACAGGGATTTATCTGTTGAAGGAATATCAAAAAAATCCCTTTGAAGTAAAAGGTGTTGGCGGAAAAATTGCAAGACATGTTGATGATGACATCGAAAATGAGATTTCAAAAAGTGCTAGTAATTTCGGGATAGTTCAAGGCGATATCAGGAAAATTTCAGAAAATATTCAAAAAGGCATGTCTTTACAAAAAATATTCAACGCAGCTATAGAAGGTAGAGATATGGGGATCAGTATACCTATGAAGGGTCACGTATCTGCGTCAAAGGATTCTTTTACCAACATACACAATACTTTTTCAACAAAGCAAAGAAGGATCGATTCAAAATTTGAAAAAATAGCAACAGATGATGGCATATACAATTCTTATGGATAAATATTAGGCAAGATATGATTTTATTTTATCCCTTGATTTCTTTCTTTTTTCTTCTAGATCTGTTAACATCCCTTCCATAAGCTGTGCAGCATATTTCTTACAATCTCCACACATTCTTTCCCCGTTTTTACATGACAGATAGATGTCCTGCAGTTCCTTATCCTCCTCTATCAGATGGTATAGAAATAGCTCGTATACTACACATTCGTCTGGTTTGCCTCCTTCCCTCTTCTGTTCCTCTAGGCTTGTAGCACCACCAGTTTTTGCATGCATGATTTTCTTTTTAGCCTCCTTTGGAGTATCCGTAAGAAAAATTGCGCTGTCTGGTTTCGAGGATGACATCTTTTCTCCAGTAAGCCCTGTCATAAATCGATGAAATGTTGCTGAAGGTTGGATGAATCCATATCCTCCAAATTTTGGTTCCGTATAAGCCAATTCCATGTTTATTTTCTGGATATCTGCCTCTTTTGCATCTACAATGTAGATTGCTTTGTAGTCTGTAATGCGTTTTAATTTGGTGAAACTAAGTTTGGCAAGAACTTTTTCTGCATTGTCCAATAATTTGTTGACGTTTTCATCGACTTTTACAAAAACCCCTATCTTACCATCCTTAGTAACAGTTACATTGTATAGACGGTGGGATCGTGCAATATCTCTACTTAGCCGTATATGTGGATCTTGATCTACACCAACAGGAACAAGTACAGGTCGTACTCCGCCAAATTTTTCTAGCTGCACATGAACTATATCGCCGGTTTGTATCAATGGTGAAAAGATATGTGTCATATTACTCGATCCATTGAAACCGTATGTGGCAACCATCTGTGACCA
>CAYLOF010000237.1:0-1546 GCA_964385215.1 uncultured Thermoplasmatales archaeon | reverse complement strand
AGTTGAAAACCTCTATGTCCAAATACGATGCCCCTTCTGAGAAGCTTGTGAGGATTTGGCAAGTCATTCCACAAGGCATCGTTGAACTCTTCTATTCCAAATTCATCACGAAGTCGTGCATAATCTTGATATGTAGCTGAGCTCCAGGGATCTATTTTCATTGTTGTTCACAAGTCCAAAACAAGGAATGTTTCAAAAACTTACCGTTCTTTATACCCAAAATTACTTATTTTCCCTATCTGGCTGAGATATTTTCATCTTTTTAGAAAGGTTCTATCGCTATTTTTAGGAAAGTTTAGTGCAGCAATTAAAAAACTCTTTTTCACCGATGGCATATCAGTCTGCTAACTTCATTATTGCCTCAGCAATATCTCCGTTTGTTTCTTCCAAGGCTTTTTTTGCTTCTTCAGCAGTTTTTCCTGTTTGCTCTACGATAAGTTCAATATCTACCTTTGGGATTTCCTCTTCTATATCTGTCACCTTTGGTTTTCCGGAGATTTGGTATGTCTTTTGTCCCTGAGCACCCATGATTGTAACTTCGGCATTATCAAAAACGTATTCCTTTTTATCGGTTTGAATTATTACCTTTTTTACATTTTCTATTTCTTTAACATTAATGCCAAGTTTCTTCATCATTTGGTTCATTTGCCTTGGATTTATTCGTCCGGGCATCATATATTACATCCTCCAAATAGTTCTCTATTCCGAAGCATATATAGGTTATAAGTTGTTATACATTTTGGTATGATTTCTGGTAGGGAAGTAAAGGTTTCGGATAAAAACTCAGAGTATTTTGGAACGCCACCGTATAAGTTGATGGAGAATGCAGGGAAAGGAGTAGCAGACTTTGTAAACCATATCGGTCCGGGAAAAAAGAAAATCCTTGTTTTTTGTGGAACAGGCAACAATGGGGGAGATGGATTCGTAGCTACCAGGCATCTAATGGAGAAACATGATGTGACCCTATTTTTGGTTGGAAGGAAAAATGATATAAAGACAGAAATATCCAGAAACAATTTTGATAAATTAAAGAAGGCAAAAGTGAAGATATATGATATAGATTCACTGGATAAGATAGATGAGCTCCTTTCAGAAAATTATGTTATTCTTGATTCCATGCTGGGCATAGGTTTATCAGGTGATCCAAGAGAACCATTCTTTAGTATCGTTAAAAAAATTAATGCCGCAGAAAATAAAACCGTTCTTTCAGTTGATGTTCCTACAGGTCTCGGAGCAGACACTGCTGTAACGCCAAAATTCACTGTTACATTTCATGATCAAAAAGAAGGGATGAACAGTAAAAACTGTGGCGATATTAAGGTGGTGGATATAGGAATACCGAGGGATGCCATTGATTATGTGGGTCCAGGAGAACTATCGGTGTATTACCCACGACCAAAAAAGCAATCTCATAAGGGAGATAATGGAAAAATTTTGATTGTTGGTGGGGGGCCATATATTGGTGCGCCGGCATTGGCAGGTCTTGCTGCATTACGTACCGGTTCAGATTTAGCATATATTGCTGCACCAAAAAGAGTAGGTAGTG
>CAYLOF010000236.1:0-3361 GCA_964385215.1 uncultured Thermoplasmatales archaeon | reverse complement strand
GGATTTTCTGCATCAAACCTTTCTTCAGCTCTTCTGTTTTATCAATTATTTTTTCAGTTAGATTAATATGTTCATCAACTTTCGACAAAATATCAGCGATTTTTTTTTGTTCATTGAAAGGTGGTTTCAATATTTTTACATTTCCTACAATTGTAGTATTTAAATTACCTTGAGTTCCAGATTGCCTCCTGCTAGTGAAGTCACGCTCTTTATTTTGAAGCACATAAAACAAAAATTCAGTATCTATCTCTCTTTTTAAACTGTTAAAAAATACAAATCCGTCATGAATGCACGCAGGCATATCTACAATAATCGGTTTACCAATCGTTGCACATATGCTCATAATTAAATCACCTTTATCGACTGAAACACTTTTTGTTTCTCCTATCTCTGAAAGATATTGTGAAGTTTTTCGTAGATATTTGTATGTGCTAGTTACATCAGAAATCCTAATCCATCCTCTACCATCATTTGAGAAATATTTTTTATCCCCAATTGGTCTAGGAGAAGCTCCTCGCCTTATTTTTGCAAGCGCATTTAATTTTTTAATTTCCCATCCTTCCGGAACTTCTATTTTAGATTTAACTCTCTTTTCTACCGACTCTTTTACCGACATTTCTACCGACTCTTTTACCGACATTTTTTAGGGGCATTATTTGGGACATTTATATTCGATTTGTAATCCAAACTTAAACAAATCATTAAAATCAACTACATCAAGTTTAGACATATCAATTTCACAAATCCTTTTCAATAATCTCCCAATGACCACCTTTGGCAGAACCAATACGTTTCAATAATCCTTTTTTCTTCAACTTTGAAATGTTATTCTCTACAGCATTAGTGGATATATCAAGAGATTTGGAAATATCTGAAATAGTTACAAATACATCTTTATTAATAATATCTAATATCTTCTCTTCGTTTTCTCCCCACTTTCTCCCCATTTTCTCCCCATTTTCTCCACAGTTTTATTCTCCTGTTCCCCTATTTTTTCTACCAACCCATCTACCAACTTTACTACCAACCTTCATCCTCTGCTAATAAATATTCTTTTCTAACTCTTTTAAGATCATTTTATATGTTTCGTTTACAGTGCCATTTAATTTACCAGGAACCGTTTTCTAATTTTCATAATTCATCCGTTTCTGGGTAGTTTTGCGGGTAGTTTTCTAGGTAGTACCCAGAAGTTTAGTAGTAGCCAATAGTAGTAGTCACTACTACTATGTTATTATTCACAATACCCCAACTCTTTCAAATATCCCTGCATTTCTTTATAACTATTCTCACGAGCAGTAATCAATTCTTTCAACTCATTATTCACATTGCTTACATCAATTTCAGGTTCAGGCTCACTAGTATCAACATATAGTGAAACATTCAAATTATAATCATTTTCAACTATTTCCTCAAAAGAGATGACATTACAAAACTTATCAACATCTGAAAAAGAATCAAAAACATCAACGATTTTAGAAATATTTTTATCACGTAAAAAATTCTGAGCCTTTCCCTCCTCATATTCAGACGATGCATCAATAAACAAAATCTTACCACGGCGAATATCCTTTTTATTTTTATTAAAGACAAGAATAGTCCCTGGACTACCGGTATTAAAAAACAAATTGGGAGGAAGTGAAATTACCACCTCAATAAGATCATCATCAACATAACCCTGACGACATTTCTTTTCAGCACCACCACGAAACAAAACACCATTATCAAGAACAATACCAAGCATACCATCAGACTTGAGTGTTGCAGCCATATGCTGAATCCACATCCAATCACCAGAAGACTTAGAAGGAAGGCCATATCGTACGCGATTATAAGGATCGCCTTTCTCAAGCCATTCACGACTCCATTCCTTCTGATTCCACATAGGATTAGCAAGAACACGGTCAAAAACCATAAGAGTGCCGCCATCAACCATCTTTGGCTCAACCATAGTATCACCCTTGAAAATATGCACATCAAAAACACCATGCAACAACATATTCATCTTGCAAATAGCCCAAGTATTAAGATTCTTCTCCTGACCATACAAAGAGACCCTAGACTTATCAAAACCATTTTTTTCAAGATACTTGATGCTTTCAATAAGCATACCACCAGAACCAACTGTAGGATCGCAAATCTTCATATCCTCAGCAGGCTTAAGCAAGCGAACAAGCAAACGTACGACTTCAACAGGCGTATAAAACTCCCCACCTTTTTTTCCTGAATCATCTGCAAAATGTTTAATCAAATACTCATACGAACCACCTAGAATATCTGAACTTTCAAGATTGGAATTTGCTAGATTATGTTTACTAAAATGCAAAATAAGCTTGTTTAAAACAGCATCAGAAATACGATTCTTATCATTAAAATCAATAGCAACTAAAACACCCTCAAGAGAAGGATTCACATGTTCAAGTGCTTCAAAAGCCTTATTGATTGCAGCACCAATATCAACACTAGCCTTTTTTATTTCAGACCAATGCGCACGTTTTGGAACCATAAAAGAACCATGATGCTCAGAAGGATCAGATCTTGCTATCTTTTCTGCTTTCTCAGAATCAATGCCATCATCAACAAGTTCGCTTATAATCTTTTCAACATTTTCGTCAAACTGATCAGACAAACGTTTTAAAAAAAGCATGCCAAAAATATACTGCTTATACTCAGAACTATCAATAGAACCGCGTAGAATGTTTGCTGACTGATAAAGATGAGAATTAAGTTCACTTTGTGTCAATACCATTTCTTGCCTCCTCTCATAATATGCTTCTTGGTATAATTGTCATAATTTAAAGCATTGTGGTCTCAATAGGTTACACTTTTCCAAAAATTTCTGACCATAAAATTATTCCGCAACATCAATAATATTTGCGTTGATGATGTTACTGTATTCCTATGCAATTTCTCTCTACCATTTGTATTCATTCAATATCATTAAAAATAATTTAGGTAAATGTGGAAGATAGGACCCTAAATCAAATTGCGGTACCAGTTTATATCAACTGGAAAACCAGTTGTCTAATGATTCTTAAGCAAATAAAATGAGTACCATTTAAAATTTGGAAATGCATGGTTGCTCATTTTTCCCATCAACAAGATGTTATCGTATAGATCTATAAAATTTGTAAGTGACTCAACATTCTTTTCCAATTCTCGGACTATGATTTTACATTTAGGTTTTGCTGTCTTAAAAATATGTTCTAAAATTTCTATTTTTGGAACAGAGCAGCTTGAAATTATTATCGTATCAAAGTTTTCTATAGGATATTCTACTCCATCTCCCCTCTTAATGGTTATTTTTTCGTACAACTCATTTTTGCTAATTACCTTTCTTGCCAAGTTTATTGCTACAGAATCT
>CAYLOF010000235.1:0-3374 GCA_964385215.1 uncultured Thermoplasmatales archaeon | reverse complement strand
TAAAACCACTTAATGAAATGACAAAAGCTATTTCAGGATTAACTCCAAATTTTGATAACAACAAAACGAATGTACCCTCTCTTATTCCAAGACCACCGATGGAGATTGGCAGCACACCAGCAACAACTGCCGATATTATGCTTATTGATATGAATGTTAACAGAGGTACATTGATCGAAAATGACAGCGCGATGATGTAGACCTGTATTGTAGCAAGCGTTAAACTTGCTCCCTCAATAATAAGGGGAAGAACAGTATCACGCAACCTTGGGATGTCTTTATAAAGCGAGTCTATTGACTTGTCTACTGATGTTTTGAATTTATCTGGGATGAGAGGTCGTATGATAAGATTAAAAAGTTTACCCCCTCTGTTCCTTTTCATCAATATAATGAATGCAGTTGAATAAAAAATAAATACGATAATTAATACTGTGAGAATCCCAGATGACATATACTTGCCCAAGAAAAACGAACTGAAAATAGCTAAAGCTAATCCTGACAAGAGAGCTAACGTACCATCAAGCAGCGAATTAGTTATACACTTTTCTAGTGATGCGTTACTTTTTGCTTTGAGATAGTAAATGCGCGTATACCATCCCAATGAGCCAGGTGTTACGCTTCCATAAAAAAGACTTATGAGAAATACCTTGGCAAGGTAGATTAAATCAAAGTCCATTTGCTGTTTTCTGCTCAAATATTGCCATTTGTACGCATAAAGAAATAGTCGTGGGAGAAACACAAGTAATGCAAAAACATAATAGTAAAAGGGAATTGTAATGAACGCATATACAATTTTTTCACCACCGATGTCAATTATCATGTACAGAAGAAGGGCAACTCCAATAACTGGAAGGAATTTGCCGAATGTTTTAAAAAATTGTCTGGGCGGCATAGGAACAGACGGTGCATATCTTGTTTGGTTAATAATTTTCCCTACTCTGGTTGATAAAAAACAATTTACTGAAGTGCCAACTGACACATGTATTTTATTGGTTTACCTGAAGAATTATTCAATCCCGATAAGACCATAAATTGACCCTCAAATGACCAATAGATATTATTCTCATGGAATATTATGCCTATTGGTAAGTATTATGAAAAGTGAGTGGTATGGACGCATGCCAAGTGAGGAGTTTAAATCAACATTTAACCGTAGACTAGAGGTTCAGTTATACACCGGATTAAGGAGGGATTACGCATTCCCTCGGGCAGTATGTGGATCTCTCATCGATCTTTTCCAGAACTATTTGGATTTGCATTTTGGCAGTCTCCGTGAGGAAGGTTAGACAGTATTCTATGCTATATCACGTAATGTTCCACCGGGTGCACCCATTGAGGAGATGCATTTAAACATACAACTCTTTGTTTGATGGCTGTCAATGCTGTTGCTCTGACAAGACTCCAAAATGGTGAGGCTGAACCTTGCTAGTGTAGTTTATCTCACCTAGAACATCTGGTAGAAATCTGATGTTTTCATACAGTTTGACTAGAGAAGTTTATAGAAAATTTTTCAGAAAACACAGAAAAATCAATGATTTTGATGAAAAACAAGGACGTGTTAACAATCTAGAGAGGGGTGACATATCTCTCTGGTTTTAACACAAGTGGAAACCATTCATATAGCAAATGGAGTAACTGGACTAATTCTGGTGATTATTTCGGTATGGATCACTCCTGGAACGAGACGGGTTTCTATTTGGTAAAAGCACAAGCAGAGGATGTAGTTCTTCATAAAAGTGCATGGTCGGAAGGCTTACAAGTATACGTACAAAAATGATCTACAGAAATTTACTTTCCGAAGTACTGCCTAAATAAAAAGATTATCATGATATCAGGTGCCACTGACGATATAGGCAAAGAAAATCAATGATCACTAAATGACACCTAAAGCTTAAATAATAGTTAGTATCATAATTAATTAATGGGTTAATGTATGAGAGGCTCCTTAATATTAATGATCTTCCTTATACTACTGACTTTTAATCCATCTATAGAAATTGTAACAGCATACGAAGTTGATAGTCACGTATCTTGGGAGCTACTTACAACAGGATTCGGGAACAAAAATAATTTTGCAACTCGTGGGATTGGGATTTATAACAATGAGTTATATGTAGGAACACAAAGTTTTGATAAATCGAAAAAAGACACGTTGATGAGTATACTAGCCTTTTTTGGAAGCGAAGGCGATATTTTCCAATTTCTTCCTTATTGGTACGGGCTTAAAAGTGCTGGATGTGAAATTTGGAAATACAATAAGACAGCATCGGAACTGCAACAGGTTGTTGGTAATTTACCAGAAGCAAAAATAGAGGCAGGATTTGGCAACAGTATTAACTCAGCTGCTGCTTTCTTTATTGAATTTAAAGATAAATTATATGTTGGAACCATGAATGATCCTCTTAATGGATGCGAAGTTTGGACATATGGTGGAGATAGTTGGGAACAAGTTGTAACGAATGGATTCGGCGATTCAAACAATTATGCTGCTTGGAGTGCTGAAATATTTAATGGGTATTTGTATATTGGGACAGCTAATTGGAACAATGGAAAATTTGGTTTTTGCCAAATCTGGCGTTCTCCTGATGGTAAAAATTGGAATAAAGTCGTTGACAGAGGTTTCAGAGATTTTGATGACACTGAAAGAACACATAATAGATATGTTTGGAGTATGGCAGTATACAAAGATTATCTTTACGTTGGTACATATAACCATCCAGCATTATTGGGTCATAAAGGGTGTCAATTATGGAGAACCTTTGATGGGGAGAATTGGTTGGACGTAAAGCTTCCTGGTGGCGATGGCTTTGGTGAGGCAACAAATTATGGAATACGGAATTTAGAAGTTTACAATGATTGGTTGTATGTGGGAACAGCAGGTTCCCGTCATGGTTTCGAAATCTGGAAATATAATGGTATCACATGGATTCCTGTTATTAGTGATGAAGTACCTGGGATTAAATTTCGACCTTGGCACATTCGTAACGATGGATTTGGAGACAAAGGGAATGGATATGTTTTCTCTATGTTTGTTTCTTCTAATAATGATTTGTGGATTGGCACTGGCAATAATGTCGGTTGTGAACTTTATCGATTTGATGGGATACTGTGGAAACAAATTGTAGGAGATGATGAAATTAGTGAAGCTCCAAATGGTTTTGGTATCTCAGACAACAATGGAGCTAGATCTATGCTAGAATATCCTCAAGGTTCTGGAAACATTGTTGTAGGAACTTCCACTTCGTTTGCAAGGCCCAATACCTGTCAAGTATGGATGCGTGAAAGTGAATAATATAAAAAATTTAGATTCTTCTCCAGCCCCCCCGAGGGAGTACAATATGCCTTCCAATCAAAAGGTGAACCCATGTCCATAC
>CAYLOF010000234.1:0-3397 GCA_964385215.1 uncultured Thermoplasmatales archaeon | reverse complement strand
ATACTCAGGTTTTATTATCAAATCTATTGGAGAATCGGGAGGTATCAATTCACTTAAATCTGGAACTTTTACTATGGTTTCTACTGATAGATTCATGGATTCGTTTACACCTGCTATTTCAGCTCCGGCAGTGGCACTCATATTGATAAAAAGTGTTTTTGCGTTTAATGCTTCGATGAGCATTTTACCATTACCAATAAATTCTGCAGAATTCTTATAAGGTATAACGCCTCCAATGATACTTAGGTTTCCCACCTTTTTTCCCGTTTCAGTTTCTACGGTCATTGAAATATTTCTAACATGAATATTGAATGTGTTAGGATTATACGCATCTATTGATACATTAAATCTGATTCTTTCTTGAGTTATGTCGGAGAAATCTGCTGTTATTTGTATTGACGGCGGAGATACTTGTTCAATCACTTTTTCTATGGATGTTATTATGTCAACTGAGAGAGGGATTGTTTTATGAATGAAACCAATGCACAATCCTAAAACACCTGTTATTTTGCTTGTTAACATTTTTGGGCTGCTGCCATTAAATGCAATATGAGCAACTGTAACAAAGGTTTTGTTTTCATTTGCAGGTATGTTCCCTCCTTCTATTATAGCATGTCCTACCTTCTTTCCTTCAGGCGTAATCATAGTTATTTCAAAGTTTTTAGCTATCAATTCAAAATTGTTCTGATTTGAAACATCTATTGTAGTTTCTATTATGGCCTCTTTGGAATTTATTTCTATGACATCGATATTGATGGTTGTCACTGGAGTCTGCAATACTTGAATATCAAAAAAGATAAATGAGGCTGCAGTCACATTTATGATGGTTATCATCGATATTAATATGATGACAATTTTCCCTTTCATATTTTCTCCACTTGTTCTTACTGCCCATCGCATCAACAAACGAAAATCAAATATTAAGAATCAGATATAATAATATAAATGTTTCTAAATATTAAATATAAAACAAATATTCATCTATATCCCCTCTTTTCCTCCTAAAAACATCCACCAAGAATATGAGTGACGTACATATCAGAGGATCTAGGACATCGTTACCCGTTATTATCTCATGGGAAAAACAGATTTTATATTTACCTATGCTGTAATTCTAATAATTTTAAGTCAACATATAAAATTGAGAATGATATTAAACCCGTTTGTAGGAACTTGAGTCTGCGTAAGATATGTCGGGGGCGGGATCTGAACCCGCGACCTCCTGATTTCTTAGCGAAATAGCTAAAATACGAACCCTTTCAGCTGTGCTTATGAGTCAGGCGCTCTAACCAGGCTGAGCCACCCCGACATGTCAAATATTCAGATTTGTGACCTGAAATGCAAATCTTATTTATAAACTTTCTAAGCAATTCACAATCATTCTAACACTAATCGTTTTTTACCTCGCAAATATATAACATTAATAGATAGTTCTCTAAGTCTTTTTCTTAACTCACGATCATTGGTCACAACTACCCCGGAGAGTTCCTGGGCAAAATATATTACAGCATTATCCCCCTTCTCAATTGTATCTAGCTCAGACACAGCATATCTTTTTGCCAAATCCAATGCAGGTTTTGCAATACGCTTTTTCCTACCTTTTCCTTGCTTTGCTAAAAATTCTAATTCATTAATAATAGGTTTTGGAACCGTTATATGACATTTTCCCAACAAACGAGTTAGTTCATCCTCTAAATCAATGGAAAACTCAAAACACATCATTATGGCACTGCTATCCAGAATAACTATTTTTCCTTCTCTATTTCTCCATAACCTATTAGATGCCATCTACTGTCAATCCTTCTACTTATTGCAATTCTTTGTCCTTCCTTAGCACAAACTGGTAATTTTAATTTGACACCTATCTTTTCATTATGCGCCTCTAATACGATTCCAACTGTAGTAGCTGTACCTATAGTAAGCATAAGCGGGTCACTTGTTTTTATGGGTTCAACATTCTTTTCCTCTATAGTTCCTACCACTCTTTTAAGCAGCGTTATTGAAAGATTAAAACCATCCAACGTTTCAGGTAATTTGCCAGGTTTACCTACCACCTTGCCAGAATAAGAATCAGATTTTGTTCTCGCCGGATCAAGAGTTGTTCCGATAGCAACTAAACCACCTGGCGCAGTTTCTTTTACTGATTTTCCACCAGTAAACAGGGAATTAACAGTAGTAATGATAGACTCCGAAGTTTTTTTACCTTCTACTTCAACTCCTCTACCCGGAGCTATCTCGATTTTATCACCTTTCTTTAGAATGCCCTGAATCAATGATCCACCGATTACCCCTCCCATGATATCTTTTGGTCTAGAGCCAGGTTTATTAATATCAAAACTTCTTGCTATATACATCAGTGGTGATTTGTCAAGGTCTCTCTTCGGCGTAGGTATATGATCTTCCATGGCTTTGATGAGAACATCAATATTAATATCATGATGAGCACTCACAGGAATAATAGGAGCACCTTCTGCACATGTACCTTTTACAAATTTCAAAATCTGCTCATGATTTTTAATAGCATTTTTTTCAGATACTAAATCTATTTTATTTTGTATTACAACAATGTTTTTTATGTCAGCGATGTCAAGAGCCGCGAGATGCTCTCTAGTTTGAGGTTGAGGGCAAGGTTCATTGGCAGCAATAACAAGCACAGCACCATCCATAATGGCAGCACCTGAAAGCATAATGGCCATAAGCGTTTCATGGCCTGGTGCATCGACAAAAGAAACAACACGTAATAACTCTGTTTTGCTACCACAATATGGGCATTTCTTAGAGACAGTATAGCATTTAGGATCTTCACAAGATGGGCATTTGTAAATAGCAGCATCGGCATAACCAAGTTTTATAGATATTCCCCTCTTCATCTCTTCGGAATGTTCATCAGTCCATTTGCCAGTGAGTCTCTGAGTTAATGTTGTTTTCCCATGGTCGACATGACCAATCATACCGATATTTATCTCAGGTTGACCTGGTAAGCTCATTATTGTTCCTCTTCTTTCTTCTCCTCTTTTTTCTCTTCCTCATCCTTTTTTTCTACACTGACAAGCTTCTCTATTGGTTTAGAACTGTATTTGGTTACTTTCATATTAATTTGAACAATATCCTGATTTATCGTGTTTCCCTTAACAGATTTTTTCTTTCTAAGTCCACTTTCTTTCGGTCTAAATCCTTGGCTTTTGCTCAATAGTATCCTTCTTCTACCGACCCCTGGAAAATCTCTTCTCATTGCAAAACCATTTTTGTCAGTTCCACCTGTTACCTTTAGTTTATACCCAGGAAGCGAGATAAAAATACCGTCTACCTCATCACCAATTTTTTTACCTATCAATGAGTTAGCATGATGTCCACTAACTGGCACTTGGTGCGATTTACCGTTTTTTATGTCATTTAC
>CAYLOF010000233.1:0-3412 GCA_964385215.1 uncultured Thermoplasmatales archaeon | reverse complement strand
AGAAAAAGTATCGTGGTCAAGGTATTGGAACATGCATGAACTACCATACACTATCGGAAATGAAAAGACGAGGTTATATTTGTGCAGAATACGGTTGGATTGATGAAGGAAATGTTGCTTCTCGGAAAGCTGGAGAGAAAATTGGAGGGGCTTTGTATAAAATATATCGAGTTTACGAGAAGCAAATTTAATTTGAAATAGATGAGATGGAAAAGTTCAATAAGAATTGAAAATGCCCGTTTGAGCAATGCAAATAGAATGCATTAATTTAAAAGCATGTTGTTGATATGTAATCATCGATGCTACTGGCATTACGATAAAACAGTGGTGAGGTAAAGGATGAAAAAAATAATGGTTGTAGATAACGAGCCAGATATTGTCGATCTTACTCGAACGGTCCTTGAAATAGGTGGATATAATGTTGTTCCAGCATATAGTGGTGAAGAATGCCTCAAAAATCTCGATAAAGAGGAGGTAGATCTAATTCTTTTAGACATCATGATGCCGGGAATGAGTGGCTGGGATGTATTTAATAGAATCAAGAAGAAGTATACTAACATCAGAGTTGCTTTTATGAGTGTACTGGAAATATCAGATAAAAGAAAACAAGTACTGTTAGACGAGGGTTTGGCTGACTATATTATGAAACCGTTTGATAAAGACTCTCTGTTGAATAAAGTCGATAATATTCTCAAGACTTAAATAAATGGAGAATTGATAAAACAACAATCATAAAAGCAAGTATCCCTGTAATTAACAGATATCGTAATGCTAATTTGAAAACGTATTTGATTTTTTGATAACAATTGTACAATAACCCACTTATACCGAAAATCGGAAAAGATAGACTAAGCAGCAAGACGATAGACAATGATCTGTAAGAAATGTAAAAGACGGTTTGGCATCAAAGGCGTAAATTACTGGAGTGTCAAGCTTGGCGAATGTTCCGCATGCAATAAAAGTAAAGAGAAAACATAAGTATTTTTGAAAGAAGTCGACTGAGGGCGTACGGTGCATAGGTAAGAAGTCCTATGTCAAATTGCGCTTCGGGCACCACTCATTTCCACTCACTTCGTTCACTATAGACGCGGTGAAATTCTTTCTTTAAAAAAGTAGAAATGATTATTGATACTAAGCCAAGCAATCCATGGTATAATGATTATCCAATTCTATTAATAAAGTATTTGAGAAAAAATAGTATGTAAAATAGGATGATTTTTTAGAAAACGTATCAATGATGGATTCTGGTGCACATAATTATTCTTTGGAGTTGATAAAGATACCGATATTGTTGAATAATCATTGTTATTATTCTTGTTGATAATCTTTATCTTTCCACTGAACTTGGTATTCTTAGCTTCTGGTACAGCGACTTCTACTTCAACAGTTTGGATTCCATCCTCAGGTTTAAGATTTTCACCATTTTTTGGTGTAAAAATCCATTGCCCCCACTCGGGATACTCTGTTATTTCCCAATTTAATTGTGATTCAGGTGCTCCAATGTTTTCTATGCTAAAATTCCCCGATAAGGTTGATCCTGTAATTACTTTTTCCCATGATAATGTTCCTTCTGCATGTATTTTGGATTGTGGATCAGAATCTACGATGAATGTAAAATAATAGATGTTGTTACTTTGAAGGATGATGTTTTCAGATGGATACAGTATTTCTTCATTATTGCTGGTGATATAGTTTACAAGTGATAATCTTTCTAGAAGGCCTTCTCCTTCACGAGTTTCTATTCTTAGGAAATATTTGAGCATTTTTGATGTGTCAATGTCTTCTTGCAAATCCGAAAGATCGAGCATAAATTTCATTGGTTCAGAATGCATCTTTCCATCGGCCCATTTTCCAAGTAATGGGACCTCTCCATTTCCAGCCCATATGAAATGATGGCAATCTATTTCTTTTTCGGGAACATCACTTGTTATATCTTCAGATATTCCAACAGATAGTTTGAGATTGCTTCGTTGTGAATATTGCAGTTCAATTTTTAATGCTTTATTTGGGGCATAATTTTTTCTTATATGATATAGTTCCGCATCCATGGGTCGAGGATAACTTTCTGAGCCATGTCCTATTTTTAATAATCGATATGGAACATAAACGGTTCCCTGATTTTCCCAGATGTTTCCCCATGAGTTTAAGAAGATAAGTGCTCCTCGTTCCCAGTCACGCATGTCAACTTTTCCATCATCTGTGATGTCAATATTATTTGTTATTTGACCATCTTCATTGAAATCGTATCCTACATCATCATCATATCCTGACCAGCTGGCACCATGATTGATTTGATTTCCCCAATTCAAAACAATCTTTTTGCCACATTCATAGTCAGTTAGATGTATTCTTACTGTTTGCATTCCATTTCCCATAGCAACGCCATTTCCTGCTATTCCCCCATCAAAAAAATCAGTATCATCAAAATGATTGTACATCCAATATTTAAAGAGCTCAAGGTTTTCTGGAGTGTCTAGTTTTATGTATTCTGTTTTTTCAAGTCTGTTAATCATAGCATTATACCATTGATCATAACCAGTCATCCAACCATAATCAGGTGCTTCTTCAACACTTGGCCAATAGATTTCCTCCCCACCATATATCTCTGAAAAGGTATCACCACCATACAATTCTGCATTAGGTACCCCATTAAAGATAGCCATCTGATCTTTACTTGATCCTTGTCCTGTAAGTAGCCAGGTGAAATGTGAAGGATATCGATGTTCGATAAGATTTCCATCTACACCTCTAAGTGCATTGATTTCATAGGCAAACATATAGCAAATTCGTGATGCTGATCCACAAGATCCTCCGACCTGATTAAAAATAGGACGCATGTGTATCGAATAGGTATGATCTACCTTGGAGGGAATGTCATAGTTTTGAGATTGTTTTAATTGATGTAATAATTCATGAACTCGATCATTTGACATGCATGTTCTATTTTTTGGAATGGTATAACCATCAGGTATCCAAAGTTCTCCATTTGGATCTGGATTTAAATTATTTTTTAAAACTACATTAGAAATGTTATTGGTTCCGATTATTGTCTCCTTCATACAAAATTGTAAAGTTGAATTAACAGTTGGTAAAAAAGAAAAGCTTATCATTAATGTAATAGTCAAAATTAATAATCGATATCCATATATTTTTTTCCACATTTTATGACTACCTGTTAGCAGTACTAATATAATTCATAAAATATAAATATTTATGTTTCATATTTGAAATATTCAATAGTCTTTGATGTAAAAACTTTCCCCTGGTTCGATTTAAACATTAATTTAGACCCATACAATTATTTGATAAACAACCGAAAGGAATATATCAAAATTTAGGTTGAAAGCCCCCACCTATTTTAGGGGTTTAAAGATATCCCGTTTTGAAATCTTTATTTCTCCATTTTCATCAC
>CAYLOF010000232.1:0-3418 GCA_964385215.1 uncultured Thermoplasmatales archaeon | reverse complement strand
TTAGGAGTACTTGTTACAAGGAATGAAAAATGGTTAGAAAAAATAAGCGTAGAATCACATTGTATCAATAGCAAAAGACAGACAGGCATTCTAGGGACAAGGTCTGGCGGTTCAGTTGCCGCTGCATATGCCGTTGCAAGATATCTTGGCAGAGATGGTTATAAAAAAGTGGTTGAAAACTGTATGAATACTACAAGATATGCAGAGGGAAGAATAACAGAGATGGGGCTGCCATTGGCCATCAAACCTACAATGAATGTGCTTGGCGTAAAGATAAAAAGACTATCTGAAGTTGCAGGCAATCTATCAGAAAAGGGCTGGAAAGTGAACAAAATAGATCACCTCTCATGCATTCGTATTGTTGTAATGCCACAGATAACAAAAAAGATTATAGATGAATTCATTCCAGTATTTAGAAAAATTTGTAAAGAAGTGGGAGAAATATGAGCTTAGAGCACCTGAAAAAATCATTAGAAGAAGCACCAATTGTAAAAAAGGGAGAATATCACTATGTTATCCATCCAATAACCGATGGTGTACCCGAAATAAAGCCAGAGCTTTTAGAAGAAGTCACCTGTGAAATGCAAAAGATTATAGAAAAAAACTGTGGGCAAATAGATAAAATCGTAACAATAGAGGCAATGGGAATTCCACTTGCTACAGCATTATCATTGAGCATGAACATTCCATTTACCATAATAAGAAAAAGACGATACGGTCTTCCCAGTGAAGTCAGCATAGAACAAACAACGGGCTATTCAAAATCAAAATTGTATCTAAATGGCCTTAAAAAGGAAGATAAAATCGTTATTGTTGATGATGTGCTAAGCACAGGTGGAACTCTAAGGGCAGTGCTTTCATCTCTTAAAACAATGGGCGTGATTGTCAAAGGAGTTGTTATAGCTGTAGACAAAGGCAATACAGCAAAAAAAATTATGGATGAAACTAAAGTAGCCGTTCATACTATTGCCAACATTGAAGTGGCCAATGGTAAGGTTATTGTAAAAGACATATAGGAAAGTATTTCAATATTCAAATCGTATAAGGTAAGAGAATAAATATGGTAGAAAAAGTAGCTCAACATACACATTGCAAGATATGTGGTAAAGCCATTCCACTTACAGAGACATTTTGTTCAGAAGAATGTAAAGAAAAATATCAGGCCATGGTAAAAAAGAGAAAAATGCTTGTGTATGTGATGTATGCTTTGGTATTCTTTATTTTGGCACTATTTTTGATGACAAGCATATGATCAATTGAATGCATCTTTAAAATTCCAGAAGTTGACATTATGGAAAATTGTTTTAGAAAAATTATTCTTTCATCATTCAGCAAGTTCTTCCTGAAGATCTACAACCATCTCAGTAAGAGCATCTTCAAAAACTTGATGGCGATACTCTCTAGTGGAACCATCTGGTAAGTGAACTCTCGCTACAAAATCTTGCCCGTCCTTTACTATCTCAATATGACAAACCGTTTCCATTACAACCCCTATCCAATTTTTACCCGAATTCATCAAGCGTATTTATATTTTTTGTGGATAAGATTAATGCAACCCTCTAAGATATATAGTATGAAGGTAAGATAATGAGTGTTAGGAAAGCTACAGTTGCAGGAAGTTTTTATGCTGGCACAAAAAGCGGTCTTTTACAACAGATCGAGGATAGTTTTGCAAAAGGTTATGGACCAGGCAAACCCCCCGAAAATAAAAAAGGAGCAGGTTCACTGAAAGGTGTTGTTGTCCCACATGCAGGCATCCCCTTCTCGGGAGCAATAGCTGCACATTCCTATCTTGCTATTGCAGAGGATGGCTTTGCCGATGCTTTCATCGTCATGGGTCCAAACCATCGAGGAGTTGGATCAGGCGTTGCACTTTATCCTGAAGGGAAATGGGAAACACCGTTAGGAGACATTGCAATGGATGCTACACTAATAAAAAACCTTGCTGGAGACATTATAGACATTAATGAAGCATCTCATCCATTTGGAGAAAACAGTATTGAAGTTCAAATGCCCTTTTTACAGTATATTGGAAGGGAAAAAGAGTTTTCAGTCGCTCTTATTTCAATGGCAATGCAAGATTTCGAAACAGCCAATGAGATTGGAAAAATAATAGCAGACGTAATACAAAATGATGACAGGAGGGTTATAATAATTGCAAGCAGCGATTTTTCTCACGAGGGAGGTGCATATGGTAGATTACCTCCAAATGGCCTTACTGCCGATGAATATGCAAGAAAACAAGATCAACTTGCCATAGCTGAAATTCTTAAATTGGATCCGGAAGGATTAATCTCCACTGTTTACAACAATAATATTTCCATGTGCGGCTATGGCCCTGTTGCTGCATTGCTTGTCGCAGCGAAAAAGCTTGGCGCTACAAAAGCAGAATTGCTTAAATATATAACATCTAATGATGTGCATCCTGGTAGCTTCTGTGTAGGCTACGGATCCTTTAACATACACTAGGTGAACAAATGAATAAAGAACCTGTAGAAGACATTTCAATTGCAGACAATGCAAGTTTAAATAAATTGATAAAAGAATTGTACAAGTCAGGTGGTTTTACGGCAAAAAAAACTGCTGTCGGTGTTGACATTCTTGAAAAGATGATCAAAGAAAAGGATTGTGTACGCTTTCTTTCTTTTCCGGCATGCATATGTTCAACTGGAACTCGAGGAGTCATAAAAGATATGTTAAAACATAATTTGTTTGATGTAGTTATCACGACTTCTGGAACATTAGACCATGATCTAGCAAGGGTTTGGAAAGACTATTATCATGGCTCTTTTATGGCAGACGATAAAGAACTCCACAAAGAAGGTGTCAATCGGTTGGGCAACATCTTCATACCTAACGAATGTTATGGAGAGATATTGGAAAAAAAGATGCAACCCATTTTGGCTGAATTATATGAAACAAAGAAAAAGTGGTCAACAAAAGAACTAGTATGGGAATTTGGAAAACGACTCGAAAAAGAGAAGAATGGAAAAGACTCGATTATATACTGGGCATGGAAAAACAAGATTCCAATGTATATCCCTGGAATTACGGACGGTGCCTTTGGCTCTCATCTCTGGATGTATTATCAAGAGCACAGAGATTTTACTATTGACCTATTGAAAGATGAGCAGGAAATTTCTGACATCATATTTGATGCAGAGAGGAGTGGAGCATTTATCATCGGTGGAGGTATTTCTAAACACCACACCATCTGGTGGAATCAGTACAAGGGCGGATTGGATTACGCAGTTTATATTACAACTGCCGTAGAATATGACGGAAGTCTCAGTGGTGCCCAAACAAGAGAGGGCATATCCTGGGGAAAAATCAAGGAAAAAGCAGATAATGTGACCATAGAAGGAGATGCAACTGTTTTTATGCCTCTGATGGTCGGCGCACTCTTTGAAAGATTATT
>CAYLOF010000231.1:0-3428 GCA_964385215.1 uncultured Thermoplasmatales archaeon | reverse complement strand
TTTTTAAAAACGGGTAACAACTGTTCAATATCATAATGATTTCTTTATAAAAACCAAGCCCATGTGTTTGAAGATTGCAAAAAGTATTGAAAACTCTTCTTTGTCTTACCATTCTGACCAATTTTCTAGAGAGAAAAGTCTTACATCTGTATGATATAGATCATCAACTCCTACCCAGTAGAAACATCTGGGAGGAGGGTTTGGATTGTAATCGATGCAATTAGGCATACTATCTAACTCGATACCTTGTTGCAAATAACTGGCCCATACTAATTCAGAGCAGTACCAGTAATCGATATACGGATCTTCTGAATAATTATATTTCTCATAGAATGGATTGGTTAAATCAGTAATATTGGGATTCGCATGATAGCTTTCATAGTGCCATTGATAAGGTTTATCTTGTTGAGAAATTGCAAAATCAGCTGCATCTTGTTTTTGACTTGGGGTGGCATTTGCAACTTTGCCAATTGTGAAATTTTCATATACTAGTTTCATCCAAGCTTTAGGTGAAAATTGAACTCCATTTTTTAACAAATCGCTGTTAGGTAGATGAATATTCATATTTTCTTTATTCGAAATGCTATAATCAGCTGATTCAATGAACTTGTTATTGCCGACATACATTGCCATATGAACATTAAATGTGATGTTGAATAAGTCTACAATTTCGGGTTTAATATTCATGAATAGAATGTCTCCTAATTCGAGATTCAAACCTATACTTGCTAAAGCTGTACTATATCCAATTTGACCTGTTTTGTCTTTAACAGTAAGGTTAATTATATATTGAAAGGAGTAGGTATCATTGTAACAATATGTTGGATTTTTGCTATAAGAGTCGACGATACCGTCCTCATTAAAATCCCAAGACCAATTATAAGGAGATACTCCACCAGACACTTTTCCATTAAAATTAATACAACCACCAATATCACAAGTATAATGATCATTACCACCAGCATCAACCACTAAGCGAGGTGGTGGTTTAGGTTGTATAACCACCAATACTATGATTACTACCAGTAAAATCAGAGCCATAACAATTATAAGATTTCGGATTCTTTCATTCATGACTGTTCCTCTCTACTAATGGTAGCGGCATCATCTGTTATTCAATTAATACTTTTTGATAGTTTCCTTTATTGCTACAGCGGATTCATCTTTAGAGCCTTTTATCAGATGCGCCCAACAAGGTGGATGTAAAATATGCGTTTGAATATGTTGGAAGTCGAAATAGGGAATATTGTAATTAATTATGGGTATCTCGACTTAAACCTAGATAAAAAGGCTAAAAAAGAATGCAATCCCATGATTTATGAATGTTTTAAGAGGGGAGAGTAGTAATTTCGGAATAGTGACTCGATTTTTTAGTATCTAGATAACATTTAAATTATATTATAATATAACAATTTTAAAAATATATTTAAGGGAGAGGAAAATGTCCAGAAAAATAATAGCAATTACCATCCTTTGTATAACGATATTTTTATCAACTTCTGCATCTGGCTTTACCATATTTAATGAACCCAGAGTCAGAATTGATAATGTAGAAGTACTGTTATTAAAATGTGATAAACCAATAAAGGTTGAAGATGACTTTACAGTCAACGTTGAGATAATAAACAATAAATTATTATCTCGTTTTAGCGGAGAAGTACATATTTATCTCACCTTTGCTGGGGTGCGCCAGAAGGAGATCGGAAAAGAAAAGGACGTTGTTATACCACCAATAATGAAGCAGAATGTATCTGTTGTGTGTACTATTGATGAGTTTGATGCAAACTCAATCCAGGAGAAATATGACATTGTGGCTGTGCTTTATCAAAAAAAACTACTTGGTTGGTTAAAAGAATGGGACAGGTCGACAATAGAGAGTGTAAATATTGTTACTAAATGCTGGGAAAAGGATAAAGTAAAAATGTCAGCGTTTAAACCACCAGATTTTTGGAGTACGGAAACAGTTGGAGCTAGTATTTCAATGAAAGCAGTTAAGAAAGGAACTATATATGTTGATCTTATAAATGACGGTGCATATGATTTTGATGTGATGGTAAGAGTAGATTTGGTTGAGAAACCGTCCATGGGCGTTCCATTTATAGAAGGTTTTGGCGAGATTAGGAAGGAGATTGGAAGAACTGTCGATTATCTTAATCTTAAACCTTATTCTGCTCAAGAGGGTATTTGTATCCCATGTACACTTAAAGAGGCGGATAGGGATAAAAGAGAACTCAATGTTCAGGCGGTGCTATTTGTCAATATGAATGGGACACTGCTGGAGGTAGATAAATCAACAGTTCAAGGTATAGAAGTAAATCTTACAACAGTAGAATCGATTATAAATTATGGATTTATTGCATGGGCAACTTTTATAGGCGCTATTGGAACTTTATTATTGGTAGCAGCTACAATTAAGGTGATATGGCCATTTTTCAAAGTAAAACAACAAGAGACAAAAGAAAAATTAGAGAAAATAGATAGAAGTGAGCAAAGACGAGTAAGAAAAAAATAGGATAGGTTCTTTCAATTAAAAAACCAATCCTAGTTTGTGGGAGGATAAAAAAAGGTGTTGATAAAATGAAATGGGGACAAAATAATAGGCGAAATAATTACAGGATTACACAGATGGTATTGTATTTAGAATCATCACGAAAATGAGGATTGCGTAAGATTTTTGAAGTAAGCAATCTCAAGCTATATTCAACATAATCATATCCCATTAATATCTTCAGAATCTGTTTTTCTGTCTTACCCCATCTGGTCTTGGGCTTCATCAGATATTGATATTATCCTCTACTTAAAAAGTATTCCACAGGAGTATTAACCAAGAAAATAAAATCTAACATGGCCATTTTTTTACTTAATGATATTTTCCTACTTTCGGAGTCACTGGTTCACCAGCATAATTTTAAGTATAGGGAGTGTATTATCGGAAAAACCGTTACTATATATTTAAGATATTGGTAGAGTGATAAGTATGGCAAAAGCACGATCAAGAACCGCCGCACGAAAAATAAAAGATAAATGGAAAGCAAAAAGTTGGTATAACATTCTGGCGCCACCATCGTTTGATAACGTTACTGTAGCTGATACACTGTCGGACAATCCTGATAGACTTATAAATAGGGTGACGGAGGTCTCTCTTCAGGATTTAACAAACGATTTTAGAAAATCCCATATAAAACTTTTTTTTAAAATATATAAAGTAGAAGAATCTAATGCGCTTACACAGTATACTGGCCATACGCTTACCTCGGATTATCTTAGAAGAATGATACGAAGAAAAAGATCGAAGATTGATGGAGTATATGATGTCACCACGCGGGATGGTGCGGTTGTTAGAGTGAAACCCTTTGCCACTACAGATAAACGTATACAAAATTCACAGAGAAAAATAGTCCGCGAGACTATGAAAAAAACAATTTCCA
>CAYLOF010000230.1:0-3435 GCA_964385215.1 uncultured Thermoplasmatales archaeon | reverse complement strand
GTTGAAATTATGAATTTGAAAAACCAGGAGAAACTTAATTCAGGATATCACAATACTCTTTTCCAAAGGAAAACGGATGCTTGGGAGGTTTTTTCCATTTCAGGGCAAAAATTGTTTCTATAGTGTCTACTTAGTTAAAGGTCGTTATATTCTTTTCCTGAAGGTATCCGGTGCGGGGGATTTTTTTCCATTTATTAAAAAAAATACCCTGCACCATTGGCACCAAAGGAAAGAGACATAACGACAATAGGCGATAGTTATATTAATGAATATCGGCATATGTAGTATTAATAGGAAGGGATTTCCTTATTTTGGTTGATTAGGGGATTTTTTCCATCCTTTCCTATTCACTTATTATTCCTATTGTTTACTGTTTATTTAACAAAAAATAAGAGGAAACGTAAGGAACATAGAGTTACTAAACATAAACGAAGTCTTATCTGTGGGTCGTTGGAATAACCTTGCCCCAAGTGCATATTGCATCATCTGAATGATGTTAACTCGAAGGTGGTAGTCTATATTACCAAAATGTCAAAGCCCTCTCAAACCTCATCTATATAATTATTTAAAAAAAAGATAAAAATAGGATTATGTACTAAGACCTAAGAAATGTCCAGATATTTCCTAAAACGGTTAGGTGGGCATTTCGGTGTTGACGAAATGGGCGACAAGTTTGGGGTCATCTGGTAGTGGTCTAATGTTATGATATTTAAACATTTAATTTTTTCAAATAATTATCGAGATTATTCTTCTGATTATATAGGGTTCTAAGCCTTAGTAATTGATGTCTGATTCAAACAAACGACTCGATAGGCAGGAACAACGTCTTCTTCTTTCTTCATTGGAGGGGGATGTGGGGCGGGTTCAATGGCGAGGCGGCTTTGCCGCCGTTGAACTAGGCCTTTCCGATGAAAAGGAAATTTTTGTTGATCCTGATGAATTATTTCATGTAAATGGAAGATGGATTACTGCAAGAGATTTTCGAGAAGAAATTGGGTACTACAATAATATCGTTGAATTTTTACCGTTTTGTACTACTGGGCTTGTCTTTAGTATAGAACAATTAACACAAGTTGATTACCAAAGTCCGAAATTTGATTTTTACTGGAGAAAGAAGAAGTATGAAGGTCGTAATAATGGTTGTGGCAATAATAAGTTGTACAGTAAAAAGGATCATAGGTTGGTTGATTCTCATTGTAATCAGTTTTGTTGTGAATATTGTAGACCTAGACTTCTTGGGAATTTAAAAGATAATATTGTAAGATATGCTGAGAAGTATGATTTGACCCGTTTTATTACGATTACTTTTGGTGGGAAGGATCTGAGACGGGTAGTCAGACCTGATAATAGTTTTCAATATGTTATGAAGCGTTTTAATAATTGGAGAGAATATCTTCGGAGAAAGTTTGGTTTGAGAGTTTCGTATATTAATCTTATACGTTCTCATAAGGATGGCTATTGTCATCTTCATATTTTGATTGATAGATTTATTCCTAAATCGTGGTTGAGTGAGTCAACTGCTGCTCTTGGTCTTGGTTCTACTAATGTTAAATATGTTGATATTCATCGTGTTTCTGCTTATTTAAGTAAGTATTTTAGTGAAAAGGATCATGAATGGTTTTTGCCTGAGGGAGTTCATCATTATACTACTTCTAGAAATATTCATCTTAATGATTTTGTGCCTGATCCTGATTGGATTTATATTAAAATGCCACTTCGTTTTGTTAGAGATGTAAATGGTAAGTTAATTCGAAATTACAAAGGAGAAATTGAATGTGTCTACAATCACGTTGAGTGGTATACAAAATATCCCCCACCTTTTGAATTTCTTTTAGGTGAATTTTATGACATGCTTTATAAAAAACTACATGACTAAATTTCTTGTTAATGATATTAAAAGTAGATATTTGAATTATTATCAATGTATGAATTAACTAAACATCATGAGGTTATGATTAGAGTTTTAAGGAGTGATCATAGCTATAATCACTGTTTTTGATTAGATGTTTGAGTGATACCTAGCAAAAAAATGCCAAAGTATTATCCAGTTATTTTCACCAGTTCCAAGTGTAAATTGAGTTGAACTTGTTGGAAAGCGGAATAGAAAGGTGCTCTTGATGAATTTAAATAAAATATGGGGGGTTTTTGATATCATAATAAGCCAGTGAAAGAAAAAATCAGCCATAAACCTATAATAACTGGGACAGCTATAACTATAAGTTGTATCGCCCAATTTAAGGAAATAACAGCGTCCAAGTATTTTTTATTCAATTTTTTGAGGGCGTCTGAATCTTCGCTTAGTAATTGCCTGTATTTTTGTAGTAACTGTAGTATTATTACCTTCTTATTTTGGTTAATTTCTCCTTTCTTATTAACATTAAATCTTAGTAAAGATACCTTTGCTTTTTTCTGTCGTAATGCAGATGTACATTCTCTCATGGTAATTAATATTGAATGAACAATAAAGCCCACAAAGGTACCCGAAACGATTAAAATAATGGTAATCCCCCATGAAGAACTGGCTGTGAGTGAAAATAGATCATCTTTTATGAAGCTTAGAATCGCAGTTAGAATTAACAGCAGAACTGAGAGAGTTGCTGTTGCCATTAGAAATATATTATTAAAATTCCGTTCATAAGTCCGTAGACGTTCTTCAAGAAAATTGTATTGTATCCTAATTTCATCCAGAAGAAGTTCTTCTCTATCTATATCAACACTTTTGTTTCTTGCCATTATTTAAACTTTCCACGATTAAATAACAACTATAAACTTAAAAGGGTATATGCTTTTCAAAACAATATTCTATAAAAAGGCTATGATTAGATGTTGTAAGGAGAATTAATTGTTATTTTAGAGACTAAACATCAGAATACCACAGATAAGAGCAAGACACACAAGTCCGATAACAACAATGAGATATAATCATAAAAGTATATTTGATGCAATTAATTTGACACAATCTGAGGATCATTATAGTTGAATTTATTTCTTTTTCTTCTGCTCTATTTTTCCTATTGCTTTTTTTGCACGAAGATTGTCTATTCCCTTATGAGGTTTATAATCAAAATAATGTTTTGTTTCTTTTTTTAACTCTACTTTACTTCCATATCTATCATATAAAACTACTACCTCGTCTTCCTCTGGCATATATGGTAAACCAAGATATGGTGGGACTTTTCTTTTTTTCTCAATTGTTGCTACTGGATTTCCATTCCTATCGTATAGTTGCTCTTTTCCAAATGGTGTTGTTTTTAAAAAATCTGGAATTGAATTATATGGTTTAAGCCATGGTATACTATCAGATTGAGATTTGGGATAATAATCGGATGTAACACTTTCTCTCTCTCCATAACTATAGGTTTTTGATCTAAATTCACTAATCGTTTTAACCTCGTCGATAGTTTCTTTTTCAACTTTTAATTTTAAATATTTACC
>CAYLOF010000229.1:0-3451 GCA_964385215.1 uncultured Thermoplasmatales archaeon | reverse complement strand
TATCTGGATATTTCTCAGCAGCATGTTTTAATCTATCGCCGATTGTTGCCCATAAGAGTGGTTTTTCGGAACCTGTATTTGTGTAGCTTAACTTATTATGTTCATTATTTTGTAAACTCATATAGTCACCATTGTTGGAAGATTAAAAGCTCTTTTAAAACCACATTTAGGGAATATAAAAAAAGGTTTCTTAATGTTTTGGAACAATGTAAAGTGAGTTTTAGACGGATTTGGCTGGTTGAAAACATCGTTCTCGAAGGGGTTCTCCTCGAACTTTTAAAGAAAAAGAGAAGTTTGGTTTTTTGCAGGTTCTTCTAATTAAAAACCTTCTTTTTTCTTTCTTTTTTGAAAATATCAAAAATATTTCATGCTTTATCGAGGGATATTTAATCTTGGAATAATACCTAGCAAGTATAATTTATTGAAGGAAATTAGCTAAATTTTGTAACATCACTAATGCAATTCCTACATATGATAACTTTATAAACAGATTTTTGTTTTATTTTATATGGGGGTATAAAATTTGAAAAAATATCTATCTTTCTTAATAGTTGGAATGCTAGTAATTTTAAGTATTAGCGGAATTGCTTTAAAAACTAATAAAATATATAGTGAGACTGAACCTGATAAAATAATGATTTTTGAGTTACCAAATCCATATTCAGATGAAAAGTTTATGCTTGTTGAATATTCAGATCAGAAACAAACAAATGACGATTCTAATGTAATTATTCCAGAAAGTAAGAATAATTTCAATTATTTAATAATTACAACTGAGGATCTTATTAGCGCAATTTCTGCTTCTTCATTTATACAATGGAAAGAATCTATTGGTTGCAATATAAAAATTGTAAAAATTTCGGATTCTGAAATCAATGATCAACAAGGAGATGATCTTCCTGCTAAAATTAGAAATTTCCTTAGACAATATTACCCAATTTGGGGAATTGAATATGTATTAATTGTTGGTGATCACGATACAATTCCTATGAGATATTGCTACCCTGATCCAACAAATCATAAAAATACAGCTGGAACTGTTGGAGGAAATGGTGGAGATGTTCCCACTGATTATTACTATGCTGATCTCTCTTATCCTGATGATGAATCATGGGATTCTGATGGTGATGGTTTCTATGGTGAATTTGGTGAAGATGAACCTGATTTTCAGGCTGAAGTATCTATTGGTCGAATTCCTACTAGTCTTCCTTCAAGAATTACCTATGCACTTGATAAAACAGTATCTTTTGAACAAGATACAGGCTCATGGAAAAACTCTGCTCTTCAGGGGGGAGCATTTTGGTATTTTACTAATGAAAACAACAATGGAAGAGATGCTTATGATGGCGCAACTTGTATGAATGAAATAGAAGTAAATCTTATGCAGGGTTGGAATGTTAATCATTATAGTGAGCAAGATGGTCTTGAAAAATCAGTTTTTAACTGGCCTGCTTTAACCGAAGATGCATTTGCAGGTGACTGGCGTGATGGGCAGTTCTCTGTTGTAAACTGGGGGGCTCATGGGTGGTCAACAGGTGCTTCTAATAAAATTTGGTCATGGGATGATGGAGATGGTGTTCCTGAGGGTAACGAAGTTGAATGGCGAAGGTTCATTAGCTCATTTTCTAATCTTGATGATGATTATCCAGCAATAGTTTTTGGAATATCCTGTGTGATTAATTATCCTGAGTCTAACCAGGATGGTAATATCGGCATAGATCTTTTAACGAAACCGTCTTATGGAGCAGCTGTTGGAGTAGTTGCTTCTACTAGAAGCCCATATGGGACATCAGGGTGGCCAGATAATTTAGGTGGTGCAGAGTCACAATGTTACGAGTTTAATCGTTTTATGATAGTTGAAAAAGAAACAGTAGGTGATGCGTTTTACAAGGCAATGTATTTTTGTACTTCTAATTATGGGTGGAGCTCTTGGGGAGAATATAACAACAATTACTGCTTCAATCTATATGGCGATCCCTCTCTTAAAAGAGAAGGAATTTCTTGTGGATTTCCATCTAATCCCGAAATTAACGGACCTTCAAGCGGCGTTGCTAATACAGATTATTATTATACTTTTTCATCAGTTGATCCAACAAGTGAGGACGTATACTATTATATTGAATGGGGAGATGGAAGTATCGAGGAATGGATTGGACCATATAAATCTGGAGAAGAAGTTACAAAAACCCATTCTTGGTCTGAAACAGGAACATTTTTTATTAGAGCAAAAGCAAAAGATATTAACGATGAGGAAAGCGGATGGGCAACTTTTGAAGTCTCTATGCCTAAAGGTAAAAAACTCTTTAGTTTTAATCAGGGAAATTTTGAAGCAGGAATTGGAATTAATGGAAACGATGAACCAATTATAAATCTTGATGGAAACTATAGAACAAGATGGCGATTTATTACAGTTAATGGTATTGCAAGCAACGGAGATAATCAGGTAAGATTCCAAGGTTTTTTCAGAGGTTCATATTTTATTTTACAAGTCCCAATAAGAGGTAACATTGTAAATATCATTGGTAGATGCAGATTTGATACAGATAAACAAGAATTTTCAGGCCAGTGGGGAGATAGAGGTACTCGTCTAAGAGGATGGATACAAGGAAGTTTCACATCAAATTAAAAAAACCTGCCATGCATGACTATGGTTCCTTATGCTCAATTCGACCAAACGCCATGTCCTTTTGCCCTCAGTTTATTAGTCAAATACTGTTCAATGTACTCAGCTTCTCCACGAGTTTCTATTGGATTGTATTTCTTAAATTTTCTCCATACCAATCTCTGACCATATCTTTTTACAAAACTGTTGGACTTGTAGCCACTTTTATGTTGTTTGAATCTTGTTTCTGGATCATGTGATGTTTGACCAACATAGTAGCAAGCACGTCTTGGATTCATATGTAGATTACGTTCTCTGAATTTTTTGGATTTCATTACTTCTTTGTCTAGCTCGATGACATAAACATTGTATGGCATTATTCAAAAGGTGTAATACCTTATTCTTGACTTATAATTACCTGTATAACACATCATTTCTTAACATCCAACAAGAATATTTCAAATGACGTGTTTTGAACGATAATCTATGCTCCTTCTTACACTGGTTTTCATTCCAACATATCTTCGATGGTCTGCCATACCACACAACAAAATTGGTATAACGCAGTCTACCGAGTTTTAATTTTATTTAATATTTTTCCAATCTGTTAATAGCATTTCTAACTATATTATATTTAGAATTGCCAGTTCGATTATCATTATTTATTTGTTCGGAAATAAACCTCAAACTCAATTCAGCATAACCGTTTTTTTGTGTAGTAATTCAGGAGTTCCAGGATTCTTTTTTCAATCGCACCATATCTTTTTTTCTTTTTCATATATCTATTGGAAAGTATTAATTGAGGCTGGCTATTAATTCCATTTTCAACGTTTATTCATCATTTCTTTG
>CAYLOF010000228.1:0-3456 GCA_964385215.1 uncultured Thermoplasmatales archaeon | reverse complement strand
GGTATGTGATAGCTCCAAGTAAACTGGCTGAAAGGTTGCAAGATTTTCTTGTTAGCGCTGTTTCATGTACCGCAGCATTTACACAATGGGCAGGTGTAGAGGCGCTGACTGGCGATCAAAGCTTTATTCCTGATATGATGGCAAGGTTCAAGGAGAAAAGGGATAGGATTGTAAAAGGTCTGAATTCTATACCTCAATTTAGTTGCCAGGCTCCAAAAGGTGCATTTTATGCTTTTCCGAACATTAAGAAAACTGGCATGACGTCTCAGGAATGTGCTGATCATTTGCTTTACAAGGCAGGGGTAGCCACCCTTCCAGGTACTGCCTTTGGCCCATATGGGGAAGGATATATCCGGTTCTCCTATGCAACAACTTTGGATAATATTGATGCAGCTGTTGAACAGATAAAAAGGTCGTTTGAGTAATGACTTGATATAGCTACTCTATTTTGGTAGCAGTGAGATAAGCTCTAAGTGGAAACTTAATCCAGAGGATGAATGGTAGTAATTGTTGCTTAACCGATTTCCGGAAACTATTGGACATCGAATCAAAAAAACATGTCAAAAAGAAATTGAAATGATATGTGTTTTAGGTAGAGTTATCTTTGTATTTCTTCTGATTAATCGCTTTTGTATTTGGACTGTTTTGTTTTTTCAAGGAAATAATCAATCCATGCGTTTCTGACTGTTGGTATTGTTTCTTGCTCTATCCGTTTTAAAATATCTTTCTGTTCATTTGTACTTGCTAGTTTCTTAAGTGCTGAGAAACTAATTTTAGTATGACCTTCCTCAACCTGAGGCGAGGTGGAGCGAAATAAGTTTCTTAACCGTGCTTTCCGTTTCCTTTTTGTATTGTATTTCATTTTGATTAGTACACCTACCTATGATAACAGTTGCCTGTTTTAAAACATTTTCTATTCTATATTCATAAAGTTATATTTTATTTGGTACAATATATTGGAAAAGTAAGCTTAGCGAAGAAGTCCTAAGGAATTTAGTTCTTTTGATAGTTTTTCAACTGCTATTGATACGTCTTCTGCCTTTCTACCGCCGGTACATACAATTTTACCAGATCCGAAAAGCAGCATTGCCACTTTAGGCTCTTTAATGCGATAGACAAGCCCGGGGAATTGCTCAGGTTCATATTCTATGTTTTCCAAACCAAGACCCATTGCCACCTCATTTAAGTTAAGCTCGCTCCCCAAATCAGCGATAGCTACCATATTCTGAACAACCATCTCAAGATCTTTATTTTTGTAAACGTCTACGCCCATTTTCCTTAGCTTGCCTGCTATTATGTCAATGGTCTTGCGCACATCTTCGAGGTTTTTGGCACCAGTACAGTTGGCTTTACCACTTCTGAAGAGTAGCGTAGCTGTTTTAGGGTTTTTCAATCTGTAGACCAATCCAGGGAACTGTTCTGGTTCATATTCGGCATCTTCTAACGAATGAGCTATGGCGTCCAAGTCTAATTTATCCGCAAATGTCGTAGATGCTACAATATTTTCAACTTTTACCGCTATCATACAGTATCACTTCGTGATAAACGCTGTTCGCATTTTATTAAGTAACCAGAATCAAGATGTGCTTTATAATACTACGTCTGGCATAATGCCGTAATTCTTGTATTCATTCCTAAATTCACTTATGGATAAAATGAAGTTTGTAAAAGGAGTAGTTCATCCAGGTAAGATACTTGGAAGTGAAGCGGTTAGAAGGAAAACGCAACAAGAACAAACAAAAAATTGCAAGATGATAAAGAACTTTTTTCGTTTTAATGCTTGTAACTAAAAGATATTGAAATTTTTGGTAATATTTGTATAACAATATTTTTATAATTGAGGATGATACAGTGAAATCTAAAATAATAATGAGATGTTATAATGGGGTATACTTTTACGTTTGATTTATCGAAACTGACGCAAACATTGTTTAAAGAAATTGCAGAGTTTTCGGAGAAAGAAAAAATCACTGCAAGAATAGGGGATATGGCGGTAAATCTGGTAAAAAAATTCGATGTGGACAAAATTACGGGTTTGTCTGTTTGCGACTCAGTAACAGTCATTGAAGATCTTATTAATGCAAACATAAAGAATAGTCTCCATAAAAAGCATTTTCTAAAGACAAATAAACGAGTGTTATTTCTTCCCCATTGCTGCAGAAAATACATGGACTCAAGATGCAAGGCAGAGTTTGATCCAGAGACTGCATCATATTTATGCAAGCATTGTTCGAATGATTGCCAGGTGCATAAGGCTACGAAACTTGCAAACAGGAAAAACTACGATGTATATGTATTGCCGGGAAGCTCTTGTGTCAAAAAGATATTTCAAAAAAATTCATATGATGGTGTCATTGGAGTAGCATGCACTGAAGAAATAGGCCTTGCAACAAAAATATTAGAACAATTGAACATAGCTGCACAAAGTATACCATTGATAAAAAATGGCTGTTCTGAAACACGATTCAATTTTGAATTTTTAAAAAGGACAATAGTTGGAACAAAATAAAAAAACATGAGAAGTCGATTTTGATGTTTGAAAAAGGTGTAAGCTGCTTTACTTCTATTGAAAAACAGTCAGAATCTACGTTTTAGTTATTCTTCGCTTTTCCAAAAGATTTGTTGTTTGATAAATGTACGGATAGCTGCTAATATTTTTAATATAATATGTCACTAAAAATTATACTCCCCATCTGTAATAAACCGATTTTATCTATAGAAGTTCCCAAGTTGACTATCTATTTCACTTGCAATTTTTAGCATTTCAGAAAATATCCTATCGATGTCTTCTTTTACTTCCTCTATACTTTTTTGTAAACATTGACGTCTAAGCCTGTATGCGTTTTTATCCCTGATAATAATTCCTGCCATAATAAAACTGTTTAAATGATGAACGATTGCCCCCCTTGTTAATTCAAGTCGTTCTGCCATTTGATCGCTAGTAAGTCCTTCTGATTTATGGCTTTCTCTAACGAGTAATCTAAATATTTTTCCTGCAGTATCTTGTTTGTCTCTTGGAGAAAAATATCCAAATGATCTACAGACAAAATCAATATCTTCTTTTAGGCTTCCTGCAGGTGGTGTGTTTATTTTTTTAATAAGGATTCTTCTCGCCATTTATGGTAAATAAGCTGTTTCGATTATTTATATTTTTCTAATAAGAAACTAATTTTGTTAACGTTAGCTTAACTAAACCAAAAAGTATTTAAACAGGTACTGACATATATATTTCGTTGGCTTTAAGCTAACAAAACAAAAGATAAACTAACAAAAAGAGGTAAAAAGAAATGGACCGAAAATGGAATATTTGGGACCAACTGCAAGGAATGCAGGAAGAAATGGATAGAATGTTTGAAGGCTTCACAGGCTTTGGGCCATTCGGAAGTTATAGGTCAAGAGAGGCACTACCAAGCCACACCGAAAGCGATATAGTATCCAGCAATTACAAACAACCAC
>CAYLOF010000227.1:0-3481 GCA_964385215.1 uncultured Thermoplasmatales archaeon | reverse complement strand
TCTACGGTTTTACCGTAATTCTCTACTGCTACTTTAATATGCGCCTCGACAAAGTTCCAAGCCTTTTGAAGGTTTCCATATCGCAAACGATATGCCTTCTTGTTTTGTTTGGTATCAGCATCAAAAACTTGTATTTCCTCGAGAATGTCAAATCCTTTCAGCTTGTTAAGATGTCTATATATGGTGGGCTTTGATGTTTTTAACTCATTAGAAAGCTCTTCCACAAACCATGCTTTGGCAGGATGTTTTATAAAGAAATCTGCAAACATTTTGTAGGGGATGGCGGGATCTGCTCCTTTTGACAGATAGCCTATTTGCTCAAAAAATTTTTTTGCAACAATCTCAGAATTCCCCTCGCCAGTTAATGGTATGTTACTTACAATCTGCATTTCAAACCCCAAACAAATACCTCAGGATGTAATATGGTGTCTGTGTTATAAGGTTTGCTTGACTATGAAAATGGGGGATGGAGATATGGTACTGGCAATGCCTTGAAATCACTAAAGTGCAAGATAATATATAATATCTAAAAAATAGAGAATCGCAACGCATAAAAAAGCCAAGAATTTCAACCATCTAAACTGATGTTTCAAGTTTTAAAGGTAGATTTTTCTTCTTTGCTGCATTGATAAAGCCCTCGAACAATGGTGCAGGTTTCATGGGTCTTGATTTAAACTCAGGATGTGCTTGTGTTGCAACAAAATATGGGTGATCTGGCAATTCCATAAACTCCATTAGTATTCTATCAGGGGATCGCCCTGAAAAAACCAAGCCTTTTTTTTCTAGCATATCGACATACTTTGGGTTAACTTCGTACCGATGTCTATGTCTTTCGTATATCTTATTTTTACCGTATAGTTTTTGTACGATTGTTCCCTTTTTAAGAATCGCAGGGTATGCACCAAGTCTCATTGTTGCCCCATAGCGGGATTCTCGTAAGATGTCTACCTGTTCTGGGATGAAATCTATCACGGGGTGTGCAGTTTTTTTATCTATTTCCGAAGAATTGGCACCTTCAAGGTTGCATACATTTCGTGCATATTCAACAACTGCAAGTTGCATGCCGAGGCACAGGCCGAGGTAGGGTATGGCGTGTTCTCTTGTATATTTGATGGTCTTGATTTTTCCGTCTATCCCAGATAGGCCAAAGCCGCCTGGGACAATAACGCCATCCACGGAGTCAAGGCTGGTAATCTCCTCAGGTTTCTTCTCAAAGATTTTTGAATCGATCCATTTAATTTTGGGGTTGAGGCCATTATTCCATGCTGCGTGTTTTATAGATTCTATTACAGAAATATATGAGTCGGATAACTTAGACGAACCTATGTCAAAATATTTGCCGACTATGCCAATTGTAACTTCTTCCTCAAAATTTCTGATATTTGATATAAAATCCCTCCACATCTTCAATTCGTTATGATCCTTTCTAAGACGCAATTTACGCAGTATTTTCCTGCATAAAAACTGCTCTTCAAAAAGCAAAGGCACTGCATATACATTGTTAACGTCAGAATCAGAGATAACATCGTCTTCATGTACGTTACAAAACAAGGCTATTTTTTCCTTTCTCACATAATCAAGATTTTTCTCCGAACGAGTAACAATAAAATCTGGTTGTATGCCAATCCCTCTAAGAAGCTTGACTGAATGTTGGGTCGGTTTGGTCTTTGCTTCTCCTAGGGCATCAAGAACCGGTACATAGGTTACATGAACGTATAAAACCTTATCTCCCTCGTGTTTCATCTGGCGCACTGCTTCGAGGAATAGCACGTTTTCGTAGTCGCCAACAGTGCCTCCTATCTCAACAATTACAAAATCATAATTGGAATTCTGTGCCGGCTTTCTTACGCGCATTTTGATTTCATCTGTTACATGTGGAATTGGCTGAACAGTCTTTCCAAGGTATTCTCCCTTCCTCTCCTTTTCGATTACTGCACCATAGACTTGTCCGGTTGTGATATTTTGGCATTTAGGAATATTAATGTCTAGAAATCTTTCATAATGGCCAAGATCTTGATCTATTTCCCCTCCGTCTTCTGTGACCCAGACTTCTCCATGCTCAGTAGGGCGCAAGGTTCCAGCATCGCAGTTTATATATGGGTCAATCTTTATGGCAGTAACTTTGTAGCCGTGCAATTTTAATATCTTTCCAATAGAGGCTGCTGTTATACCCTTCCCTAAACCAGAAATAACGCCCCCCGTGACAATAATATAATTAACCATGTGTACCAATGGGGCAAGCACATGTGGTTACTTGTTTAAAATATTTTTGTATATGTTTCATATCCATATTGCCCCGAAACATCCAAGAATTATTTAAAATAAAAATAAGGATTGATAAACAATCCCAACACTAAAAAAGTGCTTTTCGAGTCTATGTTGCTGTGATGTATTTATCTCTTTTATTTTGTTTCCAAAATTATCTCTATTGATGATACGTTGGATGTTCTTCCCTCTTCATTTGTGATACTTTCTGTTCCAATCACTATGTCTTTGAGCTTTGCATCGGTTACAAATCTGTTTCTCACAATTTCTGCTGTGTCCACCGCTCTGCTTATTGCTCTGCCTCTAGCTTTTATTTGAACTACGTCTGATCCGCTGTTGAACTGTGTCACTACTGCTAGTACATAGCTCATCGGGGGTTTGCTTCCAACAAATATGGTGTTTTCATCGCCTGCTTTTTTTTCTGTCATAAACCATTTCTCCCTGTTAATTACCTGTTTTCCTTTGTTTTCTATCAACAAATCTGCTATTTATAAACCTTTCCATATCTGGTTGATTTTGGGTTTGAAAATCAGTATTTTTTAAGATTTTTTGACAATACACGTATCTTGTCAACTATATCTTTTGGGGCCCCTCCAAGAAATCTTATCATCGGCTCTTTTCCCGTGGCTCCGGTGTCATATATAACATCAGGTATGCGGTTAAGTCGCGTTATCGCATCCTTGGTTCCCCATTCCATTGTTGATGAAATGGTGGAAGGTTCGTATTTTCTATCAAACGAACCCACTGAAAAACCTGCTTTTTCACAATCTTTAAGGTTGTCTTTAGAATATTTTATATTCAATGCACATCTACTGTTGGGGTTAAAGGCCATTGCCGCTAAAATTATGGATGCAATATGTTTTGATGAGCCAAAACACACCTTCCCGCAACGCATCGCCCCGTCTTGTGTTTTAACAATTCGCCCATCTATTGCGCAGATGTCTTTTCGTGTTTTTGCGTTAGTTTGGGCATATCCTATGTTCATTCCCACTTCTGGAATGTATTCTCTAGGGATGAGAGAAACTAATGCGTCAACAGATTTCTTCAATTCCAGCCATGTGTTGAAATGTGCATCGGTTGGGAACGAATAAGGAGTATCATTGGCAACATCCAACGAATTATTGAGCATATCGGTGCCTTTCCCTAGATCATATTTATAACATATCATGTTCCAGAGAATATTTTTAGCTCTTTCAACTGCATCGTTTGGGTGTTC
>CAYLOF010000226.1:0-3482 GCA_964385215.1 uncultured Thermoplasmatales archaeon | reverse complement strand
AATGTGCCAGATACAAGCAGAAAACATTCTTCTATCTAGATGGTCGTGAGGAAGAGACAATCGAAGCTTTTTTTCGTGAGAAACCAGACCGGATCATAAGCTATTCGGCGATAGAGGAAATGTCATATCTTCTAGGTGTTAAAGTATCAAAGAAGAACCAGCGGACCCTACTTAAGAAGTATAAGGGCAAGCATGAAAAATACTGGAGATCCAGACGGTTGATACAGAGAAGTTTGTTTGATTTTGTGGACGATGATAAGTTCTTCAGCAGTTCTAAACAGGCTGAGCCAGGTTTTAGGTTGTTTCCAAAAATTGAGCATTAAAAAGTAGCTTGAGGATTTCGAGCCTGGAAGCCCGTTCCTTCTCAGAAAACCAGCTAAGAATCATCTAAAAAAGCGTAGTTCTTAGAGCAGGCAAAAAGATTACTTTTAATGGTGTTCAAACGGTTCCTTTATTTTGTCATCACCTGTCCTCTTACGATATGAAGTATAGATAGGATGAATTACGAAAACCCATATTATTGATACTAAATAACCCACTAATAAAAATTTTAACAACACATTTCTAAACACTTCCCCAAAGAGATAAAATGTTGGAATCAATAAGTAACTTATTATTGCAATTGTGCCCCATATTATCGTTAAAATTAGTAAATTGGTTCTTTTTTCCATTCTTTTACACTACCACACATTGTTATCATTCTTGTATTAACATTTTTTGGAGGTTTTTGATGTCGGGATTGAAGTTAAATTTTGTAGCTATGAAGATTTTTTTGTGATTATTACCTGATCCACAATCATCAAGACAAAAACAAGAAGAGAGGCGAATATTGTTACTACAGATTCAAAACGCATTAGGTAAAACAGAACACCTACACCCAGTGGAGGCAATATCATTTTCATCAAGGTTAGTTTATTCTGCTTATCTAATTCCATATAGGATTTCTATCTATTTCAAACATATAACATTTTTGGAGGTTTTTGACGATAAAAGACATCCCCTCTCAGATTCTTTGTTGAATTGGGCTAAAATCCGTTGAGAGGTTTTCCCAATTTCCCTCATGTTGGGAGCTCGTTCCTTCTCATTTTTTTACCTTACCATCTACTGGTTTATTTAACTATATTTTTTCAACAAAATAATTTATTATGTAGTAAAACACAACCGTCCAAAAACCAATTAATGAGAAAAACTCAAGTAAAACAAAAAAATGAAGATATTGGACTGTTAAATCTGAAAAGGGGTGAAAAATCCAAATCATTTGAAATATCACAGCTAATATCAATGAAGGTAGCAGAATTTTCCATTTTACACTCATTGAATCCAATATATTATATCAATCATATTAACATTTTTTGGAGGTTTTTACCATGAAAACTCTTTCTTTCTCATTTTATTATTGAAAAGTAGCAAAAATCCGTTGAGTCCTTTTTGCTATTTCCCTCCTGTTGAACCTTCGTTCTTTCTCATTTTTTTACATTCGGAGGTACTGTTCTTGGTGCCCCAGACGAGGATACGGCGCTTTCTGTCCTGCCAGCACACGGTCTTTTACTTGAAGGAAAAGGGTATGAAGCAGTAGCACTGTCGGCAATGGGGAGTTATGGGGCAATACTTTTTTGCTTTGTTCTTCTTTATCCAATTCGATTTCTCATTGGAAACCCTTTGTTTATTTATTCAACACTACAAGAAATCATGTTGTTTGTGTTAATCGCTATATCTATATTGATGATAGGAACGGAAAAAGGAAAAATCAAGGAGTTTGGGGCAAAAGGAAAAACACCGGCTATTCTAGGGATGCTATTTTCAACGTTGGTTTTTTTCCTTTCAGGCATCTTTGGCCTTATAGTGCTTGACTTCCCAGTAGATTCTCCAATAGGACTTTCATCTCCTGTGTTATTTCCAGCACTTGCAGGTTTATTCGGTCTACCAACTCTTTTGACTTCTCTTGCGACTAAACCCGTAATTCCAAAGCAAACAATCGAAGACCCTATGCTCGATAAAAAAACCAAAAAATCATCCATCCTGTCAGTTATTACGGGAAGTCTTGCAGGGATACTTGTGTCAATCATCCCAGGAATAACCTCTGCAACTGGTACAATTCTTGCTATGAATGCAAGAGGGGAATCTAACAAGAGACAAACCATCGTGACGCTTTCGGCAGTCAATACGGCATGTGCATTTTTTGTTGTGGTTGTTCTATTTATAATTCTTAGATCAAGAAGCGGTGCAACACTGGCTGCAAAGGAGCTCATTAACGTAGAAGCGTGGACGGCAATCATGATGCCAGTAAATCTTGTTTATTTGCTTATCGCTCTGTTGCTAGGAGGAACATTGTCTTATTTTTTAACATTAAGCGTAGGAAAAATATTTGCTAAACGGTTTGCCAATGTACCCTATCAAAAAATTATCGGTCTGACAATTACAATGATTGCAATTCTTGTTTTTCTATTTACTGGATTGTTGGGTTTGTTGATTCTCATGGTTGCAACCTTAATAGGGCTGTTACCTGTTGAGTGGGGGGTAAGAAGAAGTCATTGCATGGGCATACTTTTGATACCAATTATTTTGTACTTTCTTTGAAAATTTTGCGCTCGACATCTTCGAAATAACTGTCAAGGGCGATATCATATTCTCTGCCAATTAACAGCGCGGCAACTTCTAAAAGAACGTTCTTTTCTTTTTCGATATATTTGATTTTTTCAAAAATATCTTTTACATTCTTTCCTGTGTCTTCAGCAATTCGTTTTACGATACTCTCTATTATATCTGGGCTTTCCTCTTTTTCCTCTTCATTTTGTTTATAAAAAACTTCTTTTGAAGGGCGAAAACCCGTTGGTATGGTGATTTTGCTCACATCGAAAGTTGGCGTTAAAAGCGCTCCTTTTTTCACAAGTATGCTGTTTTGTAACGTCGAATTTATAAATTCTTTTGCCTTTTGAGGGGAGAACCATTTCAAATCCATTGAAAGAGTAAGATATAGTTCAGATTGAGCTATCTCTTTTTTTCCACTGCGCTTGAACAGGAAAGCAATGATAATTTTTATTTCAGGATTCATCACTTTTAAACTCCTCTGCTTTTTCTATGTCAATCAATAAACCTGTTACACCTAACTTTTTCCAATATGACGCATTTTTTTTCTTTAGCCCATATGCATATGTTTCGTATCTTTTACAAATGCCCTTAAGACGTTCGGCAGATTTGAAATCACCTTCTATTTGATTTTTCTTATCGAAAACGACCAAACCATCAACGTTATGAACTAAAGAAGTTATCGCTCCCTGATTGTCGTACTTTTCTAGAGTAACCTCTGCATAAATTTTGTTTTCAGAAATCTCTCTTATGCTAGAAATATCCGCATCTTGCCATAGATTTCCTCTTATTATTATTGAGCTTGCACCAGCTATCACAGAATCAACAACATCACCCAGCACCTGAGGGCCTGCGTCAACCCAGAGTTCATGATGTTTTGACAATTTTTGATATAA
>CAYLOF010000225.1:0-3506 GCA_964385215.1 uncultured Thermoplasmatales archaeon | reverse complement strand
TACCCTTATCCCATCAGGCGCAAAAAAATGGCTAGATAAAACCAACCTAGGATATACCTGGAGCCCCGTAATCGGACACTCCCATTGGAAAGCGAAATACAAAGGAGCAATACATCGCTTAATACTTGGTAAAAACCCACTCGAACACAAGAATACATACCCAAAGGAGCTACTCAAGCAGATAAAGAAAGCAAAAGTATACAGTAAAAATATCACGCTGCAAACAAAACAAAATGACGACTGGGTAAATGATTTTTTATTGGAGTATTGCTGCAACAAAAAACTACCTGGAGGACAACGTCACCATATCATTGAGAAAAATCTCTCGATCCTTATCTACCATCGACGTGACAGTGATGTTATAAGAAAACAGTACTGCGAAACTCAAGGAAGAAAACGGGATACTTTAACATCGTGGTTTAATGCAATAGGAAGAGGCGAGTATCCTAAGGTTAGCCCTGGGGAGCTTGCAAAATACATCAAAGACAACAACATTCCCTACACCATTCCAACACAAGGAGAAACGGAAATACCCAAAGAGTTAACAAAAAATGAAAAAAAACAAATACGAGATGTTCTCGAAAACCCAACATTAATGGTTGACATTATTAAAGAAGTGCAAAACAATGGAGTAGCTGGTGAAGAAGACACAATTTTAGCTATAATAATTATTACATCAACTCGATTAGTTGAAAATGTTAGCCCTGAAGCAAAGAATTTATTTTTATCAGATAAAACAGGGCTTGGCAAAGATTACGTGACAAGCAAAACACTTGAGGTCATAATTCCAGAGGATTTACATTTTCATGTTACCAAGATGACACCCGAAAGCTTCACATATTGGCATAATTCTGAGAAGGAGCCAAATTGGACTTGGGATGACAAAACGATTCATTTTGAAGATATAACACAGTCACTTTTGAATTGTAGCACGTTTAAAACTATGGCATCAGGTGGATCACATGCTGTTGTAGTCATTGACCAAGAAACAAAACTAATAAAAATAAATGGTAAACCCTGTATGATAGGAACATCACACCATGCGAATCCTGGAGACGAATCACTAAGACGGTTTCCGATAGGAGGACTAGATGATACCATAGAGCAAACAAGACAGATCAAGAAAAACATTGCTGAAAAATATGCTGGAGACAAACAGCATGTGCCTAATACAGATTTACGGTTATCTTTGCATGAACTCAGATCATTCCCTGTAATTATACCTTTTGCAAAACTTTTACAGTATTGTTTTCCAGATGATTCACTTATGAGGACACATTTTAAACGATTTTTGGATTATATTAGCGCTAGCGCAGTAATTCATCAAGGACAACGTAAACTCAAAGATGGTTTCCTTATTGCAACACCCGATGATTACATGCTCGCCAGAATGGTGCTGATTTATACATCTGCTTTTGAGCAGATGACACCGATAAGTCGAGAATATCGTGATGTAATTGAAATTATACGAAATAGTGACAAAGCCATGACAGTAAAAGAAATATTTTTATATCCTAGTTTTGACCATCCGAAACAGTGGTTGTATCGTAATCTTCCTTCAATTATAAAATTAGGTGTCATTGGTAAGGAAAGTAAGGAATCAGAAGAGGCAAACAAAATTATTGCAGCATATCGTTATACAGATGTAAATGCAAAGGCACTTCCAACGTGGAATAAAATTATTGAAACTATACAGAAAGTAGATGTTAAAACCGTGAAAACCGTTAAAACCAAAAATACAACAACAGAAGAAAATACCCTAGAAAAGTGGTTTTCACACCCTATGTTAAAACCTGTTTTAACACCCCTGTTAAAACCAGCCAACGGAGAGGTTTTAACGGTTTTCACGGTTTTAACAAAATTCTTAAAAGACATAAATGAAAAAAAATATTCTAAATATTATGAAGATCAAAAACCATCGATTGAAGAAACAAATCAAACAAAGATAACAGAAGAAAATGATGATTTGGATCAATTGGTCTCTTGGTTGAATGATTATCATAATGGCGAATATATAGGGGATTGGAGTAATGATACAGAGTTCCCTTTTTCAGTTGATACAATCAATGAGGGTGTAGAAAAAGGGATTATTGAATCTCTTGGCATGCCTATGCGTGTTTGTATTATTCCTGAGGATAAAACAAAGTCGCAAGAGAAAAAAAATAGTATGCGTGAGAATGAAAAAAGTTTTTTCCAGAAAAACGATGTTGAATTGAAATGTCAAATTCGGGATATTTTGAAATCTAAGGACAAATATGAATGGACCATCGATGAAATTGCTTTTCGATGCAGTCTATCTGGTATAGAGGCAAAAGAAAGAGTTAAATCTCTTCTTATCAAAGATATTGAAGATAACAAGGAAAAGACCTGTTTTAAGATGCATGATCCAAACGGGTTGCATTGGAGTTATATGGAGATTGATATGAAATGACGGCGTTAAGTAAAGACGATAGAATAAAAGCTATCCGTGACGGTGTTGCTGAAGCGTTTGGTTTTGACCATTTCTTGGATACTAATATTTGGGCAAATCCCGAAATCCGAAGTCAGATTTTGCAAGCTATCGAGAATGGCGTGAAGAAAGCCTTTGTTGAACATTTAGAAAGAGGGGATATGAAAATTAAGGTAATTAAACCAGGAGATAAGGTTGATTAAATGAGTGTAAAATCAATATGGAATGGTAAGGAAGAAATAGTTAATCAAATGATTATTGAAAACAACCGTATGGAATGTAAAAAGATACTTGATCGTGCAAAGAAATGTAGCCGTGCAATTAGACTTAAAGAACGGCCATTCTGCAAAAAAGTTGTGTTGTACACTATGAAAGGGTACAATCTTAGCAATCCTAAGGATCTTCTTACTTTGCATGAGAACGGGGATGTTTATCTAATGCTTGGAGTAATTCTTGAATGTTTTAAAATGATAGCTGAACGTAACCAAACTTTTTTGGAGGTTGAATGAAGGTTCTAGGCGTTAAGGTTGAAGATTCGCTTTATGATCGTTTTGCTGATATAGATGGCAGTATTTCTGATAATTTGAAAGCAGCGGTAGAAATGTATCTCGAATCAATGGTTAACAAGTCGTTAACCACGCACACGTCAAGCATTCCATTGAAACCCTATGATATAGTCGTGGAAGAGGTAGATCGTATTACATCCCGTTATTTTAACGATTTGGAGCGTGAAAATGGGGCATAAAAGCAAATTTGAATTACATGTAAGAAAACGCTATCGGGAAATTAGGGAGCGAGAACGAAAGAAGCGAAAGGATCGATTAGGAGTTGTGATTAGATAATGACAGAAAAAGATAATAGGATCTCAAAGGAGTTTAACGGTCTATTTGGTTTTTTCTGTTGGTAATCGGTTTTTCAACTGTTATCGGGGGTATTTTAGCCAAGGATGGTTTGTTATGGATGCTGCCTGGTTTAGCCTTATTAGTTGCTGGATGTTGGTCAGTTCGTAGAGCTGAAAAACCAGAGGAGAAAAAGCCAAAAAATAATCATTGATATT
>CAYLOF010000224.1:0-3512 GCA_964385215.1 uncultured Thermoplasmatales archaeon | reverse complement strand
AATTTTTCAATGGACAAGGACGACCATGTTCTCGATAAAATCCTTTCTAAAATGTTTGACTATGATCTACAAAAGTTTAAGAAACTTTTACAACAAAAAAACAATATTTGATGATATAGATAACTGATGTAGCAAAGAAAGAAGAGTTCTAAGAAAAATAATGACGTTCACTTTTTAGCTTTGTAGGCTCTACAAGTGAAAATGACGGCTACAAGTAAATTACACTGCTTTTAAAAACGGAGACTTACACACAATTTGTTAACAACAATTGTTTTCAACAAAAAGATAATAAATTATATAAGCAAGTGATAATTATATATAATGTCAAAAATCATTCACATTTCCATTTCTGCTGATCTGAAATGACAAGGGGGATATAAAATGAATCTAAAATTCATAAAAACAATAGCGCTAGTGGAATCGATGCGCCCCATAACAAGCATTCTTTGCTTAGCAGGAGCATACATCGGCGGAATAGTTGCTGGAGCCTCAATTTTTTCTTTTCCACTGCTACTAGCGATTACTGTTGTCTTCCTAATCGGGGCTGGAAGTATGTCCTTTAACGATTATTTCGATCGCGAAATTGATAAAATTGCTCATCCAAAGCGACCTATTCCTTCAAAAAGACTCACACCAAAAGAATCGCTTTATTTTTCAGTTCTACTATTCATAACTGCTATAGCCATCTCTTATTTCATCAACATACTTTGCTTTAGTATTGCATTTTTTTCGCTGGCCGGGTTATATGTTTACGAGATATTCCTTAAGAACCAGGGATTTGCAGGGAACATCATCGTTGCATTTCTTTCAGCGATATCATTTACCTTTGGGGGAGCAGCAGTCGGTAATCCATTAGCCTCACTTTTGCTCTCAGTAATCGTCTTTTTCTTATTTGCAGGACGTGAAACACTTAAAGACGTTCAAGATGTAAAAGGAGACCTTTTATCAAGACACACACTGCCAATGAAGATAGGTGAAAAACCAGCTGCAATCGTAAGTTCAATATTTCTAATAGTTGCAATTATACTTACACCTTTCCCATACATCCTCGGCCAACTTGGCATCGGTTATTTAGTATTCATACTCCTAGTAGATGTAATGTGCATTATTGGAATTTTCGAAACATTAAAGGACCTTAAAAACACTGAGAAAACAGTTAATCTATTAAGAACTGCTGCAGGAATTGGCGTTATTGCTATACTCATTGGTGCAATTCTTTAACACTATTATGCCCATCAAGAGCTCTATTTGGCAATGTTGTGCCCAATTTTTTTAAAATTTTTATAGATATAGAAATCTTTTCAGCAACTGTGTCAATATGATACACATTTGTCCCACTTGAACCTTCAAAAGCATCAACCAAATCCTCAAAATCAATATCTATTTTCATTTTTTCACAGATTCAACAGTTTTACTAAGATACAAACGTTTAGACTGCTCCAGTTTTACATATTCTTCCAACATATCCAAAAGTTCCTGATCCCACTGCTTATCCCGAATGATTTTGTTTAGCGCAGACGTATCAATCTGCACCACATCTTTCCATCTGCCACGATCTTTGAGCAGTTGAATAAGTCGCTCTCGTTCTTCACTGTGCTTTGATGGGGACTTAAAGTGTTCATATTCTTTAATTCTAACCTTGTTTTTATCGCCAAAAACAACATCAACGTTTTCTTTTTCTGCAAACTTAATGAGTGCTTCTTCCACTTTTTCAATCTCAGCATACAGATCAAGTGTGAGATGCTTCTTCTTTTGTTTCAACTCAGCATAACGATTCACGAGTTTCACACCAGAATCATCCAGATATTCATTCTCAGGTTTTTCCCTTATTTTGTAAAGATGAGACCACTGTTTACAAATGGGTTTAAACTCACACCAATCACACAACCGGGAGGGATTGCAAGGGTAACTATCAGCATCTTCAATGGTATCAATCAGATCAATAGTATCTTTTTTTAACTGCTCAAGCTCCTTATCGGTTCGTGTTGAATCGATCTCCTTGTCAAACTTCAGAAAATGCCACACCAAACGAACATCTTTTGCATCAGGATACCGTTCTTTAACACCAATAGCATACAATGCAAGTTGCCGGTCATTTTTGATATATTCAGGCAGAGGCAATCTGGAATTTGTTTTATAATCATGGATCTCGTAAAAGCCATCTTTTACCTCAACAAGACGATCGATAAATCCCTGAAGTTTGTATTCGCCAGAGCCATCCAGATCTATTAAAATACGATCTTCAAGAGCAATCGTTCTTTCTTGATCAAACGGTTCATACCTGTTGTAGTAATCAGTAACATACTGTTCACCCATCTTCAGATAGTTTTCTTGCCCGTATTCCTCTTTTACAATAACAATATCATCAGACCAGTTCTTTTGCCATTCATTACGTAAAAAATCTAGCAGATCTTCAAGCGTGTTCATCTTCTTAAACTGTAGATCCTGATACAACTTCTCAAGCGTTTCATGCACCCGACTACCTAAAAACGCTTCAACACTTTGTTCAACTTCTGGTTTAACCTTATCAATATATTTCAACTTAAACTTATTTGGACATTGCTCATAACAACTCAAACGCGAATGCGAATACACTTTCATACACCTTGATAATGCAAAAACCACATTTAAAAACATCCATTTTTGCCTTTTTAGTGAATACTATCGAGAGGTATCAAAATAAAAAATTATGTCTCCAACTTTCTTCAAACTCCCAACGACCATATTTGAGAAAAGTACATAAATACCTACAAAATATGTCCTCAGTTGATAAATTATGAAGAAGATGTCAATTACCATATTGCTAAGTATAATATTGACCGTGACCGCATCTACTGTTACAGTAGTTGCAGCACATAGCGAGAATATTAACACGGACGCCCATGATATTGTAATAACTACGGAAGACAATGCATTATCAGTAAAAGAAAGTTTAACAATACGAGGAACATCTAACGAAACATATGACGACATAACAATCTGGGTGATGGATGATGCCCAGAATCTTAATGTCCTTGTTGGTGTAAGCAAAGTATCTCTCATATCTATTGGAAATGAAAGATACACTTGCAATATATCTTCCTTTAACATCAACCAAAATTCATCCATCCAGCTAATAATTTCATATACCTTGGACAAAGATGTCGAGAAATTTGAAAAAACAATAATACACAACACAACTACAGTATCGGTTAAATTTGATGAAAGCACCATATACACTGGGGAGAATCTAGCACCGGACACCTCTTTTACACTTTGTCTTTATAAACCAACTGAAGCACCCATAAGCTGGTACATCATCGCATTTATAATATTATTAATCGCACTTCTGGTTGCATCTACACTATATACATTTAGAAGGCAGAGATCGTCAAAAATTAGGGATGCGTCAAGTGAATCTAAAGAGCTATTGAATGCAAAAAAGACACTTCTTATATCCGTACTGAAAGACATCGAAAAACAGCATAGATCAAAACAAATATCAGACGATACGTACCACAAACTTAAAGAAT
>CAYLOF010000223.1:0-3524 GCA_964385215.1 uncultured Thermoplasmatales archaeon | reverse complement strand
CGAAAAAACTCTGTTTGCTTTAAATACTAGAACTCGAAATCTTTAATCCCCTATTGAAAGTATTCGATCTTGTTTTGTATTTCTATCTTGGTTTTGCATATTTCATGTGTCCTACCCCTAGGCACACAATACAATATAGTTTACCAATCTGCCTTTTTGTTAGATTCATAATCAATTATTTCGTCAAAAATAACATCCATATTCCAGCTTGTAGTATCTGGAATTATTTGTATTGGTGGATTATCTAATATTCTTGCAATATATGGTTGATATTTCCCAATCCAAATTCTATAAAGTGGTTTAATAAAATCATTAGTGTCATTCCATGAAATAGTAAAATTAGCATATTTACATCCTAAATATCCTTCACCTTCATTATTACCCAATGTAATAGTAAAATTAGGACTTGAGTATTCAATTGATGTCATGTTTTTATTTGGATGTTGCCAAATTGTGGGATATTTCCACCAACTAGATATGTCGTTATGTCCTTCTATCTCACGAACTTGAACATTGTAAGAAGTATTATAAAAAAATAATTTAATTATGATATTATCAGTTAGAGTCTCTGTTCCATTATTACATACTATCATTGTTATATTTTCATGACCTTGTTTGTTATCATAAATGTAAACAGCACATTTTACATATTTTTCTATATATTGCTCTAAAGTTAGTGGTTCTATTTGATTACATTCCTCGACAATTGGATTTAAAGAAATACTATATAAGGTTGGAAGGCCAAATGCCATGACTAAAATCAAACTAGCTGTTCCTACTGCTAATCCTTTCTTTATATACATAACAAAATAAATAATAAAACCGACTATGCCAATTAAAAAAATGAATGTATTTATCACATCTAAAAATAGGCATTTTGGTTGAAAGCCAAATATAAATTTAATGCAAAATGTAATTAAAATTGTAACATAAATAATGCGAATTAAACACCTTTTAAATTTAGTTTTATCTTCTTTTTCATGAGGCCATCTGATCAAATCTACCATGATAAGCATTTTAATCAAATATGAAACAAATATGATACTTATAACAATCGCTAAAAAACTAAAGATTAGAATGTGCGGAGTTGTACCTAGGGGATTTGTTGTTAGAACTCCGCAACATCCGTTAGTTAACTCATTCTGAAAAAATAAAATTTAAAAACACCCCCTTTGCAACGCTGATGAAAATTCAAAGCAAATCACCCCTCCATGCAACAGAACCAAGGCATTCTTGCTGGCATATCTGGTGGTGTTTGGGGATATGGAATAAACAAGGCATATAAAAGACAAGATGAAATTGAAAACAATATTGATAAATATTCAGATAAAGAATACAATCAACTCCTTAAAAAATCTATGAGACGTATACTTATGTTTTTTGGATTGATTATACTGGAATTTATTTGTATATGGTTTTTTAGATTGTATTGATGCCATGATAGTTACAAAAATAACTAGCCATGAGTAACCTACAATTAATATCGAAATAAAAGAAATGAAGGGTTGTTTATCTAAAAACAAAACGGCAAAAAATGAGGAAATAATTACAATTATTGAAAAAACACATAATGTTTTATAATCAATATTCAAAGTTCAGCATCCCCCCTGAAAACACCGTAGATGCAACACCGTGAAAAAAACACCGTTCCATGCACAAAAACCTACGTCCGCAAATTTAAAGAAGGGGCTTATTCATCATATTTGCGATAAACCAGTATAATTCAATATATTTCTCATCAAAAATTAAGGGAGATATTAGGGGGAGTAGACTATGAGTAACGTTTATCAGGATCATATGGATAGAAGGATCAGGGAAATCCATGAAAGGATGATCGAGTTTAGAACGTCAAAGAAAAAACAAATGAAAAAATCTAAATAAACTTTATTTGTCAGATTAGTAGATACCCTTCAGCAGATATCTACAATTGCCAGTATGTTAGGTAATGTAAGGTAAATCTATTTGATATACATTCATAAACATCGTAATTACATTACAAATTTATAGAATCTAAACCCACTTCCTGAACTACTAAAACAGTAGTAGTTCCGAATGTAAAAAAATATACTGGTAACATTATTCATGCGTTCTCTTTTCAACATAGTGGTTTAACCTACAACTTTCAGTTTCATCTACCCAAGTTGGAGATGCTCAGCAGCAAATATTCCTCACCAATGCAATATCTGAAAAATATGAAAACCAGGTGTCCAAGTGATATTTTTAAAGAAAATGAACGGTGTTCACAGATAAAACTAGATGTTAACATCAAAAAACAAGGATGGTCTAACCAAGCATGTAAGCTAGCAGCCTTTGCTTTAAAAGCTTGTAACAAAAATAAAGAGAGACATAACAAAGTAGAAGAATTCATGCTTATAAATGATTCAAGTACTATTGCCTGTGAGGTTCCTGTATGGTTTGGAATAATTTTTGCTTGTTACTAACCAAATACTAAATCCAGACTACCAACTACAAACTGGAAAAAAATAGGGGTTTTTGAGTGGATGGCTGGAAAAATCTAGTAAGGGTTTTGCCAACCAAATACTGGAAAAATAAAGAGAGGGGTTTTTCTTCGAGAATAAGAGAAGAGTTTTTTAAAAAACTATGCATGTTTATACCAACTAAATCTTGGATGAGACTATGCAAGATGGGTTTTTTATATTGTTTTGTAATCAAAAGAAGAAAGGGGAAATAAAAGAAAAAAAGAGAGGGTTGACTTTAGAGAATTAGAAATCGTTGAAGTAGTTGGAATAGCATTGGATGGTTTTGTAGAAAGTTAAGGATTGGTGTGTTGATTGCTTTGTTTTTCGGCATGCTAACAGACAAAGGATCAGACCAGACACTTTCGGCATCGCTGGTATCTTTGGCTTTTACTTTAACAGCATATGTTCCTTGGTTCGACCATGTATGGGATGTAGTTACTGGATCTCCAGAGGTATACGGCCCGTCCCAATTGCTGACTTCATCCCCCCAATCCCACTTATACCAAACTTGGTCTCCATCTAAATCTTCTGTTGATGTCGAATAGGTATAGGATGTTCCAGCTTTTCCATTTGTTTGTCCCGATGGTGTATCTGGTTTATTCGGTGCATTGTTTCCTGAAGAGATAACAACGGTGAGAGTAGAAGACCATCCACTTTCTGCTCCATGTTCATCTCGCGCTTTTACTTTCACTTGATACGAACCAAAACTACTCCATGAATGAGACATTGAACAAGGATCTCCTGAGTCATAAAATCCGCTCCAGTCGTTAACGGTTCCATCACCATCCCAATCAAAACCATATTTAATCTGATCGCCATCTGGATCAGTTGTGGATGAGGAATATGTATATGACTTTCCGGTTCCTCCCGAAGTTGGGCCAGAAGGAGTACTTGGTTTAAAAGGAGGAAAATTTCCACCATCATCAGATAACTTTGCAACAAAAACATCACTATATCTTTGGCTTTGGCTGGTTAGAGTGTATGGGCCAAAATCTGCAATACCACTGAAATATCCAGTTACTATTGTGGAGCCGTCCGAAAGCG
>CAYLOF010000222.1:0-3526 GCA_964385215.1 uncultured Thermoplasmatales archaeon | reverse complement strand
ATTGAAATCTATGTTTCATTAATGTTAATGAGGTTGTTGGTCAGCCTCAATTGAAATATAATCATTGCTAATATATATATCTATCGACAATTACTAATTGTAACAAATTGTAAAAATTTAATCATTTGACCAGTGGATACGAACATCATGAGTCAACAGGTTTGAAAAACTTGGAAGAATCAAGTGATTATTGTAGAAATCAGCAACTTCATCATGGTGTGTTTGTCATTGATGACTGTCAACAAAGACTGCTATGTTGAATCCGCCTAGCGGGGATGCGGCATGACCGTAGTCCCGAAGGGGGTGTAGGGCTTGACGAGGAAGCGAAGGCGGAAGGGGGTTATAGAGGACTTGCCACATATCTCACAAAACCTAATGCTACTTTCGGAGCTACTAAACAGTAGCTTACATTTTTATATTACCTCCTTATTACCATTCCACTCTAAGTAGATATTAAGGGAGATTCACATGAAACGACCCAGGAAAATCAAAAGATACTGCCCCACGTGTAAAACACATACAATACATGAATTGCACAGAATAAAAAAGAAAAAGGCAGGAGAGCTAAAACAAGGGCAGCGAAGGTTCAGACGCGTAATGCGAGGATATAGAGGATTTCCAAGACCTAAACCAGAAGGGCGCGAAAAAACAAGCAGACGCATAGCATTGAAATATACATGTACAATATGTAAAAAGAGCCACCAGCCTGCAAGTCAAAGGGCAAAAAAGTTTGAAATAGGCGGGTAAATATGAAAAAGACGGAAAGTAGATTTATCAAGGTAAGATGTAAGGATTGTGAGAATGAACAAGTTTTATTCAACAAGGCCAGTAGTATAGTATTTTGCCACATCTGTGGTAGTAAACTAGCCGTACCTCGAGGTGGAAAAGCAGAGATAAAAGGTGAGATTTTAGAGGCCATAGAATAAAGCAAAGGTATGACGAAATGATAAAAAAGGAGTATCCAGATGAAGGGGAATTCGTCATAGGCACAGTCATAAAGGTTCAGAATTATGGCGCGTTTGTAACGCTAGATGAATATCCAAATAGAGAAGGATTTGTCCATATTGCAGAGGTGGCTAGCGGTTGGGTCAAGCGAATTCGCAACCACATAAAAGAGAAACAAAAAGTTGTTTGTAAAGTAATGAGCACTGACAGATCCAAAGGACATGTCGATCTCTCACTCAAACGAGTAAATGACCATCAAAAAAGAGACAAGATAAAGGAGTGGAAAAACAACAGAAAGGTAGAACGACTTATGGAAATACTTGCTAAAAAGCTAAACAAACCAGTAGATCAATGTTACAAAGATTTTGGAAATGACTTAATCAGCAAATATGGAACATTATATACGGCCTTTGAAGAAACAGCATACGACCAAGAACTCCTAAAAAACGACGACTTTGAAGGGGAATGGCTAGACGAATTTAAGGCACTAGCAAGAGAGAACATATCTATTCAATTTGTCGAGATAACAGGATATCTTGATGTTAACTCTTGGCTCCCCGATGGTGTTGACCATATTCGTGATGCACTTTCAAATGCCGAGCAAAGCGAATTTGAAGATGTGGAAATCCAGATAAGATATATTGGAGCACCTCACTATATGATCACCGTTAAAGCCCCCGATTATAAAATAGCCGAAGGTGAAATGAAAAAGGCAGTGGAAGGAATCGAGGGAGAAATCGAAAAGTATAATGGTGAATTCAAGTTTCATCGTAAGGTAGAAGAGTAAATGTCCAATCTACGTTATTGTAAAAATTGCAAGGAATATACATTGGATGATATTTGCATTAAATGCGGTGAGAAAACTATATCTAAATACCCACCTCGGTTTTCTCCACAAGATCACTATGGGAAATACAGAAGGGAATTAAAGAAGCAAGAAAAAGGAGCATAGTAAAATGGATTATGTTACTGTAAGAAACACTAGTAAAAAACCCAAATTAGAAAATCCTATATTGATAGAAGGACTCCCAGGAATCGGCAATGTAGGAAAACTAGCAGTGGAGCATCTAGTCGATAGTGTCAACGCATCTAAATTTGCAGAACTGTACTGCAAAGATTTTCCACCACAGGTTTTCATAAACCCAGATGGTACTACTGAACTTGTGAAAAATGAGTTTTACTACTGGAAAGCAAAAAAGAAAAATCAAAGAGACCTTGTACTCTTAACTGGAGATTACCAAGGACTTTCCTCACAGGGACAATATGAACTTGTTGAAAAAATACTTGATGTTGTTGAGAAACTTGGCGTAAAAGAGATGTTTACACTAGGTGGATATGGTCTAGGACATGAAGTAAGGAACCCAAAGGTTCTATGTGCAACAACAGACAAGCGTCTTGTGAAAAAAATGAAAAAATATGGTGCAGTATTCAAGAAAAACGAGCCCGGTGGTGGAATCGTAGGGGCCAGCGGACTATTGTTAGGTTTAGGCAAACTAAGAGGCTTTGAAGGGACCTGTTTCATGGGCGAAACACCAGGATATTTAGTAGATCCGAAAAGCGCAAAAGCAGTTTTAAAAATACTAATGAAAATTACAAACGTTGACGTAAATCTCTCTGCACTAGAAGAAAAGGCAAAGGAAATAGAACGAATTGCTCAACAATTAAAGGAAATGGAAGGCACCTCTATGGATAAAACAGAGGACCTAAAATACATAGGATAATTTCAGTATTACGTATAAATTAGGGCGCATCAATCCAAGCTTATCCCGTATGTCTTTTCTGGATTTTCTTTATGAATCTTTAGGATCTGTTCTTCTGTGGCCATCCCTTTTTCTATCAATTCCATTGTTCTTCTAGGAACAGTCTTGGGGCCTAAAACAGCTCCAGGTCTACGAGGATCATCAATATAGTCGGTCTCTATCATAAAACGTGTACCTTTCTTTATGGCAGCAAAAATATTTTTTTTACTTGCCAATACTGAAGGCATGAGACCAAAGTTTTCGTTTTTTAGTATTAACGGTGGGGAATAATGTTTAACAATTTTATTCGGAGGTAAGCCTGCCTTTTCCCCCATTTCTGAAAGTTCTTTACATTGTTCTGGCGTTGTGCTTTCAGTATGCAACACTACAGGAACACCTGCATCTTTTGCTTTTTTCATTCCATAAAAAAGAATCTCATTTGAATCAGCCATTACTCGTTCTTCTACTGGGAAATGAGGTCTACCAATTTCACCAATAGCGATACATTGACCGTCCGCACATAGATTTGCTGCAAGATCCATGCCCTTTTTCATTATTCGAATTGTTTCTTCTCGTCCAAATTTTTCTTTTAATTTGAGATAGTCAACAGGATATGGTCCCACAGTTACAAATACTCCAATACCCATCTTAGAGCGTATTTCTTCTGCCATTTCCAAGGTCTCTTGATAACATGCTCTATAGCCTTTATTTTTAATTACCAAATGTGTCATTGGCAGCTGGCATAAAACAAAATGTGTACCTCCAGCATTTTTAAAATCCTTTACTGCCTCTAGAAAACGTCCATCTCTTCTAAGATGAAGGTGATTGTCAAATATTACCAT
>CAYLOF010000221.1:0-3547 GCA_964385215.1 uncultured Thermoplasmatales archaeon | reverse complement strand
CGATTTGTTGAAAATAATTTTTTGTGTATAACTACAACGATTCGTAGAGACTAATAAAAGCAAAAGCTATATAAGTTGAAACATATATTATTAATTCATATAATATTAAATGAGGAACATATTTCAAAGGATGACTTAATTAGGAGTAAACTCAATATGCTGATTATTAGGGGGCAAGACATATGAATGTTAGTTTTTTTAGAAAATGTCTGGTATTAACAATAGTTTTTTTGTTTGTTGGTACAAGTATCATACCTTCAACAGGATTTGGCACAGGCGTTTCGAATGACCCTTTCCTTGGAAATGTCGACATTAATCCAACAGCTGAACTTACTGTAAATAATCCCGTGATTGTTTTTGGAAGCATTCAGATTGATGAAAACACATTTACTACATTAGAGATATCTAACAACGGGTTCACTATTATTGAAGGTGAGGCAAAATTGCCTCTTATACGACATATGGTTGAAATACCTCAGAATGCAACCCCTGAAATAGTTGTTACATCAGTTTTTTGGAATCACGTATCTCTAGATGAAATGGAGTTATCGATAAAAATTGTGCCTGTGCAACCATCCGTTATAAAAACGGCTCAGGAGCCAGAGTTTATTATTGATGACAATTACTATTCAAAATCTGAATTTATGCAAACCGATATTGCGCGAATCGTTGAAACAGGTGCGGTTAGAGGTCATCGTTTTGCTCTCGTTGAAATTTCTCCAGTGCAATACAAACCTTCTGAAGGTGAACTGAAAATCATGACCTCGTGCGATATAAGAATTGATCTTCCCGGTAGTGATTTAACCAAAACATTTGAAAAAACTGAAAGATATTTTTCCCCTGTTTTTGAAGAGATGTTTGAGGTATTGTTTGTTAATCACGTTCCTTATGGGGGTGCTATGGGACGCCCTTCAATAGATCAAGATGGATATTTGATCATTGTCAATGATACCTTTTATGATGAACTTCTACCGCTTGCCTCTTGGAAAGAAAGTATAGGTTATAACGTTACTGTTACAAATATCTCACAAATTCCAGGAGGTACAGCAAAAGAAAACATCCATGATTATATAGAAAATGCATACAATGATTGGACTACACCTCCGTCGTATGTTCTTCTTGTTGGGGATACTGGAAAAATACCTACATATACGAATGGTGCATCAGGCACAGCAACTGATTTATTCTATGTAACAATTGATGATACTGATTATTTCCCTGATATTTTTATAGGACGTTTTCCGGCGGCACAGGAATCCCATGTTACGGCCATGGTAAATAAAACAATATATTATGAACAAGGCAACTTTCCATCAAATGATTGGATTAAAAAAGCTGTTTTTATGGCTGGAAATGACAACTACGATATTACTGAAGGCACACACAATTATGTAATTGGTAATTATCTTGATTTAAATAATTATACTTGTGATAAACTCTATGAAGTAACCTATGGTGCTACCACTCAGGATGTTAAGAATTCCTTTAATGATGGTCGTAGCCTAGCAATCTTTTCAGGTCATGGTGCTGTTACATATTGGAGTGATGGACCAAAATTTTATCAGTCAGATGTAAATAGTCTTACCAATCAAGGCATGTATCCATTTGTCTGTAGTCATGCATGTGTAACAGGAAGATTCAATTATGATGAATGTTTTGGTGAAACGATAGTTCGTGCTGAGGATAAAGCAGGACTTGCTTTTTGGGGTTCTTCTCACAATACTTATTGGGATCCGGATGATGTTCTTGAGAAAAAAATGTTTGAAGCATGGTGGGTCGATAATATAGAAACCATAGGTGGTATGACTGATATGGCCCTATATTATCATTACTTATATCAAGGAGGTGGTTGGCCTAGTGAAATTTATTTTGAGTGCTATAACATCCTTGGCGATCCATCGATCAAAATATGGAGGGATGAACCTGCTCCAAACGATCCGCCAATAATTTCAAATGTGGATGTGGCACCGTCTCTTCAAAATGTTGGCGGCTGGGTAAATATCAGTTGTTTTGTTATTGATGATATTGGAGTAGATTCTGTTAAAGCAAATGTCACCTATCCTGATGGTACATCAGTCAATCAGACTATGTTGTTTGTTCCTAGACAGGGTCCTGAAAACAATACATATTATTACAACACTACCTATTCAAATATAGGTACCTATGATTTTTACATTTGGGCAAACGATACAAATAATGATCAGAATACTTCAGAAGATCATTCATTTATGGTTGGTACATTATTAAATATCACTGTTTTATCTTTTGGTTGGAATTTTATATCGCCACCATTTAATCAATCTGTTGATAATATAGATATTATTGTAGACTGCGGCGGTAGTTATTACACTTGGAACGATGCAGTGTCAAACGGTTACATTAGCGATTACATGTTTGGGTGGAATCGTGGTAGTCAGGGATATGAATTTGCAGATGCTCTTGAACCCGGATATGGTTACTGGATGTTTGCTAATGATGCTTGTGATCTTTTAGTACTTGGAGCGAATGCAACCTTTGATGACTATATCACAGATATAAAACCTAACTGGAACATTGTAGGTGTGCCAGCCGATCAAAATGTAAGCAAGGCCAATATACTTGTAAACTATGATGGCTCCGATTATACATGGTCTGATGCTGTTTCTTCTGGTTTTATAAGTGATTTCATCTTTGGTTGGATTGATTCATGGCAGGGTTACACCTTCAGCGATACTCTTGAATCCGGACATGCTTATTGGATGTATGCATATAATCTTTGTAAATTGAAACATTAATAATAAATACAGTTTTTAAATCGAGTTACATAGATTCAATGTAAATATATTTGCCAGTTTTTCTGCAACATTTTATACATTGTTATTCAATAGCATGCAATACAAAAAATTTATATTCCTTTACTTCTTATATTATATTAACCATATTATGGATCATAAAATAGAGTGGGAGTAAATGTTCTATAAAAAATTGGGGGCAATCGATATGAAAATGAAATTTAGAAATATAGATTTAGGCAGAAAAGTTTCTGTTGCACTTGTTTGTTTTATTTTAACATTTGCAACTTTAGCAGCAACTAATGGACTAGCAGATGAATCATCTGCTCCAACTTCGTTAAGTTATACGTTTTCTTTTAAGGAGCCAGGTTTAGGTACTACTGAACTGTATAATGAGGTGTTTACCCAGGTAAACATGCCTGGTTGCATGGCTATTGGTCAAGGGATCGGTATTCCAAACATCCCTGTTAAATTCATTAAACTGCTGTTGCCACCTGGTATGAATATAGCCGATATTGATATACTTGCTACTCCTGTTGAATTGCCATTAGACGATGTCGATTTATTAAAGGAGCCAGTAACCCCATATCAACATCCAGTACCATTTGGCGAAGATCCGCCTGATGAGATTTCTTTTGATGATGAGGCTTATGATTCGTCTGATCTGTTCCCTTCAGAGATTCTCAAAAACCAGGGTGTTGGTTACAGCCGAGGATATGCCATTTTGACAATAGCTCTTACTCCCATACAGTATATTCCAGCTGAAGGTAGTTTGT
>CAYLOF010000220.1:0-3570 GCA_964385215.1 uncultured Thermoplasmatales archaeon | reverse complement strand
GTAAGATTTGGGCGGAAAGCGAGGGTAAAGGAAAAGGCACGACCATGTTTTTTACTATTCCAAAAGCCGCAGAGGAAGATAAAGAAAAACATGCATAAAAGAAATATAATACAAGGTGTATTTCATAATTTGAGGAATGATGTCGAATGAATGCATTAGATCAATTAAATGATAATGCAGATATTCTCCAAGAATTCAGTAATCTTCCAGATGAATGGATTGTACTGGCAGAAACATCTGCAGAAAAAACTTTAGGAAGTTCCTTATCTATGATTAAATACTTGGTTGATGATAAGGGTTATGTTGGGATTGTTGTTTCAGCAAGTAGACCTTACAATAATCTGACGAACCTATATCAACAGAAGGGAATTGATACAAATAAAATCTTGTTTATTGACTGTATTTCAAAGAGCCAGAGCGTAGAGCTAGAGGAAGCAGGTAATGTTGTGTATCAGGATGCAGTCTCTGATTTGACCAATATATCCCTTTCGATTAAAACAGCTATGGATAAGATTCCTGAGAAAAAATTTGTTTTTATAGATTCCATAACCACTATGCTCATTCACAATACATCTGAGATTTTCGACAGGTTTATACATGGGATGATTACTAAACTGAGGATTAAAGGCGTTTCAGGCTTGCTCCTCTCAGTGGAAGAAGAGACTGATGAGCACATTCGATTTCAAATTGCAGACCTGTGTGATAAGGTGATAAAAGTATGATATTGATTTATCAAAGGAGCGAATAAACTATGAAAAAAATAATGATGGTAGATGATGAACCTGACCAGAGATTTGTCCTGAAAACAGTATTGGAACAAGATGGGAAATATGAATTCATAGGTGCAAATAGTGGTGAGCAATGTTTCGAACTTTTACAGCAAGGGCATATTCCAGACCTCATACTACTAGATATTATGATGCCTGAGATGAGCGGCTGGACAGTTCACGACAGATTAAAAAAGAAAAATTCACCGTATAACAATATCCCGATAATCTTTCTTACAGGGGCAACAGATGATGATTCAAAAGAAGTTGGTGGCTGGTTTGGTGAGGACTACATCGAAAAACCTTATGATGTAGAGGATATAAAGAAAAGAATTGATAAGGTGCTGAATAAACTTTAGTAAGAAATAATTTCCCTTGCTGAATGGTTAAAATAGTAGGAAGAAGAGGTATGTGGAGGTGAGTTGGAAATATGAAAAAGATAATGATTGTGGATGATGAACCTGACCAGATATTTACTGCCAAAACGATCTTGGAGAACCTTGATGAGGAATTTGAGGTTGTAGGTGTTGGTAGTGCAGAGCAATGCCTTGAAATGCTAAACAATGGCGATGTACCAGATATAATAATCTCTGAAACAAGGATGCAAGGGATGACTGGCAGGGAGCTATCAGATAAATTGAAAGAAAACCCTGCATGGCAGCATATTCCTATGTTGTTTCTTACCGTTTGGAAAGATAAGTTTGAAGCAGACTCTGATTTTTCAGGTAATAATCATATTGAGAAACCTTTCGATATGATGAATCTTAAGACAAGAATCGATACAGTTCTAAAGAAAGATTAGGCAGAACTAACTCCCTTTGCTTGGTTCTACCTGCTCGAACATAAATGCTTGCAATAAACTAATTATAATGGATTGGACATCTAATATTTGGAAAGGCGGTAAAATTGAGAAAAAAGGTAATGATAGTGGATGATGAACCCGATATTATATTTTCTATTAGAAAAGTATTGGAAGAAAAAGCTGGAGATGATTATGACATAATTTCTGCAGAAAATGGTAAACAATGTCTTGAACTGTTGAAAAACAATGAGATGCCTGATTTAATTCTTTTGGATATCATGATGCCTGAAATGAATGGTTGGGTGCTTTATGATATGATAAGAAACAATGCATCCTGGAAGGGCATTCCTATTGTTTTTCTCACTGCAAGAAAAGATAAACTTGCTGCTGGTGCGGGGGAACTGTTAGGTGATGATTACATCACAAAGCCGTTTGAAAGTGAAGGGCTTGTGAACAGGATTGATAAGGTTTTGAAAAAACATTAGATATTATCTGTCATGTAACAGCCAAAACGGTAAAATCAAGTTTCGGATAATTAATATTTGAAATGTAAACATGCCGTTGCCATTATTAAGGGTTGTTGCTTTTCTCCATACAATTTGTCGTTATTGGTCCGCTGTAATGATATTTTTAATATCCTCAAAAATCATTTGGAAATCCTTTAGCCCATCTTTTATATTGTGATATGCTAGTTCATTGTCTATATCTCCATATCTATGAACAAGCCGATTTCTAAAGCTTTTCATTAGTTTAATTGTATCGATAACTTGGCTATTAAAAACTTTTGATTCCTTAAGTATTGTTAACATATCATCATCACTACTTGGAACCTTCAAATCTTTTTCTTTTAATATGATGGCGCAAATATCAAGTATGCTCTGTATTGCAAATTCAATGTTTTTATAGATTCCATCTCGTTCAAGACGACTCATGTCTTTAAATCCTTCATAAGTTTTTGGTAGTTTTTCTTCTATGAGTGTAATACTATCTCTTGCCTCAGAAAGTTTGTATAGTATCCTTTCGTTCATAAAAATGCACCTTCAACCTTGTTTTTCCCATAAAGTATGTATTTATATCTAGGTTTGAAATCATTATACTCTTCAATCGTCGTTCGTGATATATCATGAACATATTCTCTATCAACCGAATAAATAAGCTTACCTTTGAACACCTCCTTTTTTATATAAAGAGGGAGTAATTGAAACATCTGAATATCATATTTATCTGGAAAGACGCTCGATATTTTAAACATTAGTTTGTACAGTTTTTTCTTATCCTTGATATCATAATAAAAGCATAAATCTACATCCGATCTTTTGGTTAACTCTCCATTACAGGAAGAACCAAACAAGTAAACAAATTTAAGCTTGTTGAAATAAGGAATCTTATCAATTTTGCTTAATATCTTGTCATTGTTCATGGATTTCAACATCTTATATAAATGTTAAAAAGTTTTTCATTGTCATTATAAATTACTGATTAATATAGCTTGCTTGGGTTTGATATCCCTCTGAATTCGCAACATATAGATGCATCTAGCAATAGATATTCCTTTAGCTGGCTGCAGATAAATCCTGATATGGGGAAACCATTGAATTCGAAAAGAGCGAGAATTTTTTAGGTAATAAATCATTTTGCGTAGTTTATATATATCATAAAAACCATTGGTTTTGTGTCACTCTGAAGGATGGGATATATTGCATATTCAAGAATTACACATAAATTATTTTAGAACACATCGGAAGAATACTTGTTTTTTGGCAAATGGATGCCGAATCACAGTTGATTATCCTACTTGTAGAAAGAAAAACGATTTGGCAAATTATTGGTATTTGGTGAGTTAAATGGCGGATAAGCCGGACATAGTAAAAAAGCTGATGGAAGAAGAAAGACTTGGGATGCTTGAGAGTAGGTTTAAGGGTTTCCATGAAGAGTTAGAGATTCCTAAGGGATTTCCAAATGAATCCAAAACTCATTTGGAATCATATCCCCCAAATATAT
>CAYLOF010000219.1:0-3571 GCA_964385215.1 uncultured Thermoplasmatales archaeon | reverse complement strand
ATACATCAGAAATTTCTGCCTCTATAAAGGATTTTGTTGTATCTGGTTCATACAATGGCTCACTAAAGAATACAAAATCAGGTTTTAGCAATCCACCACATTTTTTACATTTAGGAGGCAAATTATTTAGATATTCTTTGGTAACCTGGACTTTGTCACCACAGCTAATACATATCAGTTCCCTGGAGTTCCCATGGACTTCATAAACGTTCTTGCTACCGCCTTCTTGATGCAGATTGTCAATGTTCTGTGTAATTACAGCATCTAGATAGGCATTTTCCTCCATCTCGGCTAGACCAGTATGACCACGATTTGGTTTTGCCTTTCCAAAAAAATCAAAAAATATTTTTTTTGTTAACTTCCAGGATTCTAATGGATGGTTTTTAAAATATCCAATGTCAAGAAAGATGGGGTCGTACTTACTCCATAATCCGTTCTCTCCACGAAATGGCGGGATCACACTCTCCACAGAAATACCGGCACCGGTAAATCCTGTTACTCTATCTGAATTTTTTATTATTTCTACTGCTTTATCAATCATCTAAGTAAGCCCCATTTTTAACAGCATTGTAACCCCCTGATTTTCCACTCTTTGGATTTGAGATAAACTTGAAGCTTCACTCGCTCAGATAGCAAGTTTACTCGAATGGTACTCATTTATCGCTCACAAGGAGCTTCATATAGTCCCCAACATCCCACTTCTCTAGGTTCATTGTGGCGTCGATTACCTTCTCCATGCGCTCTTCTGATAGCTTTAGATGCGCATTGGCCTTAAATTTGGCGATAAGCTCTTCATCACTGAGTGGGTTTTCAGCACGGCCTTTGGCGTAGTCCTCTTGTTTGGTAAAGACTTGGTCATTGTTTAAGGTTATTGTGACCTTTGTCCGCTTGATCTTTGGGAATAAATCATCTATTTCAGGGTCGGCTTCGACTTTTATCTTGGGCAATATTTCCCAAACCAGCGGGTCTTTCAATGCCTCTTCCTCGAAGTCCGATGGAAGTACATTTCCCTTGGCCATGGCAACAGCTGTACAGTATGGAAGTGAATGGTCTGCTGTTTCTTTGGTAGTTGGTTTGTACTTTGATTTATCGGAGAGAATATCTGCTCCCCTTGTGGTGGTTTCGATAAGTATTTCTTTTACGTCTTTTGGGTCTATATCGTTATTGTTTCGTATCTCCAAAGTAGCAGTAATTGGCTGATGTGTAAGTGCTTCAGTTGGAAAAGCTTTGTATCCGCAGTTGGTTATCAAAAATTCTTTGCCTAGCCCACTTAGCATTGCATCGGTGTCCCATTCAACAGTGTTGATGACGTCGAACAAACCCTCTTTTCCTTCATATACTTCCACGGGACCTGAATATCCCGTGCTGGCAAGCATGCAAGCCCTTACACCAGCTTCGACTGCCATTGGGTCTGCTGTATTCTTCATGTTAGTAAGGGATCCTGCAACAACTCCGCCAAGGGTGAAGTGACTTGAGCCACTTATACCGGTAGCTGCTACGGCCTGATTTTCAGTTAGCCCAAGCATCCGTGCGGCGACTAGCGGGCTAACCAGCTGTGTCAGTGTAGCATGATGCCAACCTATCTCCCTTACACCAGGGTGACCTGAGAGGCATAGACGCATTTCAAGTTCATATGCTATTATTATTCCAACCAAGAGGTCTTGACCAGATAATCCTTTGTACTCTGCAGAAGACAATGCAGCAGGTATTATGTCAGAGGGATGAGAGGGATCCTGCTTCCAGTAGATATCATTGTAGTCTATTGCTCTTATGAGCAGAGAGTTCATCAGCGCAGAATTGCCAAGGTTTGTTTTAGTTCCATGGCCTATTATCGTAGCATGCTCGTTTCCTCCGAGTAACTGGACGAAGTCATATGCTTGTTGCATGTCTTTGTTATCTATAGCTGCCAGTGCACATCCTATACTGTCCAACATAAATCTTTTCGCTTCCTTTAAGGCATCTACCGGTATCTGTTCATACTTCAGGCCAAGTGCAAATTTTGCCATTTTTCTACTTATTGAATCCATATTATCTTCCCCTTTTTGTCGCGATTCTATCCTAAATCGTACTGTGGGATTGAATACAGTTCTTTGTAAATATAGTTGTTGTGATATTTGCAGAGGAAATACCAATACTTATAATGCTATTACGTAAAATTCAATGTTATTAAACCTGCATTTTGGTGTCGATAAGCATTCCTCATTGAGTACTCTTGCTGAAGTTGGTGAGGTCCCTCGGTTCAAATTACCAAAATCCTTAGTGAGCTATACTGGACTCTGCTTTGATGTATATGCATATATATATCAATCTGGTAGCACTGAAAGGACGGTAAAGAGTGGTGCTGCGAATAAATGGTTGAAATGAAATCATCTACGAGTGTTCTGGACGAGCAATTGGGTTAGATCTGCGAGCTAAGAAATATTTCTACCAGATGTCAAAGAAAAAAGAATTACCAAACTGCAAGAAGGCTGCTACCCAAAAGATGCTAATCATTGTATGACATATGCTGACTAACAAGGAATCATACTATGACTCGCGATTTCCCTACTTAGAGCGTCCTTTAGACAAAAAGGGCAAGAACTTTCTTCCTTATCTTAACGAACACATTTTCTTAATTTTTTCTATAAAGCAGTATGATTATAGTACAAAATGGGAAAACTTAAAATTCTCTTTGCCCATCCTGGAATTCCATCCCTATAAAGTATAATACAGAAGACAGTTTAATTTTAAGGAGCGATGTGCTATGAAAGAAGAACTGAGAAGGATACTACAGAAACAGAAGTATGCCATAGTTGGGGACCATTCAGCAGTGAAACTCTGTCACTGGATGAAGCAAAGTCTTCTACGCAAGGAAGTATGCTATAAACAAACTTTTTATGGGATAGAATCGCATCGTTGCCTACAGATGACGCCAGCTGTGAATCAGTGTACACATATGTGTCTTTTTTGTTGGAGATATCAAGGGTTCACAGAAAAAGAGTTTAAAAAAGTGGATGATCCAAAATTTATTTTAGAAGGTTCAATTGAAGCGCAAAGAAAACTAATCACTGGATTTAAGGGCAATGAAAAATGCGATCAAAAAAAATGGATAGAAGCAAACGACCCGAACATGGTTGCATGTTCCCTTTCTGGTGAACCAACTCTTTATCCAAGACTGAGTGAATTTTTTGAAGAGTGCCACAAGAAAAATATGACTACATTCCTTGTAACAAATGGTACAAACCCCGAGGTATTGGAGAATATGGATACCCTTCCAAAGCAGCTTTATGTCTCAATTGTTGCACCAAACAAGGAGCTTTATAAAAAAATCTGTTCGCCCTTAATATCAAATGGCTGGGAAAGAATCAAAAAAACATTGGAAATCTTGCCATCACTTAATACAAGAACTGTGATAAGGCATACCCTCATACAAGGAATGAACATGGATGAAAAATTTATTCCACAGTATGCAAAGTTAGATCGTATCGCGTCTCCCATGTTCATTGAGCCAAAAGGCTATGTATATGTAGGCAATTCGAGGAAAAGGATGCAAATGTCTAATATGCCAACACATGATAGTGTTAGAGATTTT
>CAYLOF010000218.1:0-3605 GCA_964385215.1 uncultured Thermoplasmatales archaeon | reverse complement strand
GAGGAAAAGGATGCAAATGTCTAATATGCCAACACATGATAGTGTTAGAGATTTTAGTTTGAGTCTGTCTAGAAAGATGGGATATGATTTATCCATGGAAAAAGAAGTTTCAAGAGTTGTACTTTTAACCAAAGATAAAAAACCAAAAAGATTTGACGAAAAATAAGAGCAGGCAGACAAAGTTTCTATAGATGGCAATGGTTACATGCAAGTGAGATAAAGCTGCCATCATGGGAGCAAATATACATTGATTATGACAGTAGATAAAGAATTTGACACATATTTAAAAGAAAAACCAGATGAAACAGAATTGTTGACTAAGAAGCTTTAAATTTGGTGCAGAAAAGTATAATCTTCAGAGGAGGAATAAGAATGGGCAGAGACTGGATTGAAAGACATGTTAAAATAAAGGAGATAGTGGACAAGGAAGAAGATTGTGTTGATATTTATGACATAGCAAAAAAGATAGATAGTAACTTTCAGACAGTTAGACAACATTTTGAAGTTATGAAACTAGATGGATACGGAAATTTTGTGGATTCAGAAAAAAAAATATTTTGCACCGTAAAAAACCCAACTAAAATCTTTAAGTACATGACCAAAGAGGACATGAAAAGCCAAGCCTGAATTAGTAAAGCAAGTTATAAAGCTGATAAAAGCCTTGTTTCATACCCCGGTTCCTATTGAGGCAGATGTTTTTTCAACGAAGAAAAAAGTGAATGGTAAAATAAATAAGTCAAAAGTTTATTCTAAGTCTCCCATAATAATTGCGAGGTGAAAAAATAATATGGAGTCAGAATATGTAAAGCAAATGCAAAGGCAAAGAAAAGAAAAAGATGAGTTTTTTAAAAACCATCCACAATCACCATTACCACAAAACCATAAAGAAACGTTCTCTGGATTAGCATATTACCCAGTTGACCCCGCACTCCGGTTCATATCATCCCTCAAGGAACACGAAAACAAAGAAACGATTCGCATAAATGACTCAAAAGGCGGCATACAATCCTTTCTTCGCTGGGGACAATTTACTTTCCAGATCAATGAGGTCTCATACGCCATCCAAGCATACAAAAGCAATCCAAATGACCGCCACCTCTGGGTTCCATTTAGAGATGCTACAAGTGGAAAAGAAACATATGGAGCAGGACGCTACATTGATTTAACAGAGGGAAACGATACCATAGATAACCAATGGATCCTTGATTTTAACCTTGCCTACAATCCATTTTGTGCATACAGCGAAAACTACGTCTGTCCCTTCATCCCACCAGAAAACTGGCTAGAAACACCAATTAACGCTGGTGAAAAATTATACGATGAGTCGGAAAAAACAACGGACATTAAACTCGAATAATCTCTCGATTCTCATCAGACTTGCGTTGTACCTCCTGAGCCAATTCATCACATTTTTCTTTTAACAAAAGTAATGCTTTTTCGATATTTGCTTCCCGAGAAATAACCGGGCAATACTTTTTCCGCATTCGCACAACATTCTTTCCCATTGCACAACAAAGCAAAACCTTTGCATCTTTTAGGATGCTTGAAACAGATTTTGCTTTTTTTGGATCGCCATGTTCTTTTTCCTCTGGAGACGAGTTCACAATTTTTTCAATAAACGAAACTTGTTTTGTTGTTCTATCCAATTCATAAATCAAATAAAACTTTGCAGATCCGAAATGATCCTTGGTTAAATGAATTTCGTCATCAGTGGCACATGCTATTTTTATTCCATTTTCCATGGTGTACATCCTCCAGAATAGCGAGTCATATTGGGCAACAACCCATCAATTAAAAACATTGCTATTCACCCAATCATTTGATTTTTAAACTGTGACAATATTTTTGTTGATTTCACTTGCAAAAACACGGTAGTAATGGAAGAGGGAAATGACAGATCGAAGCATACAGTAAATCAAGATGATGCCCAATTTCTTGGGAATTTGGGAATTTCTAATCTGCCTCATTTCAGATTAATTCTTATAACTCAACGATTTATAAACGCAAATTTTTTAGTAACCTTTTAAATATCTTGTAGCATATGATAGCACACATCAACTTGAAACCCAAAGAAGGTGGATGGAATGAATAAAAAAGCAATAGCAAGTGAATATGAGGGTAAAAGGATGAGTCTTATAGATAAGTTGCTTCAAAAACACAATAAAATTCATTTTTCATTGATAGATCCAGATAGTCAAACTCCAGGAGAAACAGGACAAATAGCAAGGGCATGTGAAAAATATGGTACCAATGCAATTATGGTTGGAGGTTCGACAGTAAGCAGCAGACAACTGACATATGATACTATAGACTCTATTAGGAGAAATGTTAAATTGCCAGTAATTTTGTTTCCAAATTCTGCTGAATCTATCTCCAAAAATGTAGAATATATTTTATTTATGATGTTACTAAATTCAAAGGGGAACAGATATCTGGGGGAAGAGCAGGCTAAGGGTGCTCTTCTTGTAAAGAAATGGGGCATTCAGCCGATTTCTACAGGATATATTGTTGTAAGTACCAGTAGTGAACCAACTACTATCGAACGAAAGGTAGAATTAGATGAAATTCATGTTGATGATGTTGAAAAAGCAGTTGATTATGCTTTATTTGCAGAGATGAGTGGTATGAGCTGCGTTTATTTCGATGCTGGCTCTGGTGCGGAAAGGCCTATCTCAAATGAAATGATACAAGCAATACGGAGTAATATCAATATTCCAATTATTATTGGTGGTGGGATTAGAGATGGAAATACGGCAAAAGAGAAAACAGTTGCAGGAGCAGATGTAATAGTTAACGGAACTATAGTGGAACGGGATGTGAAGCGCATCAAAGACATTGTAAAGAAAATAAAAAGTTCAACTTAGTATAAGGAAATAAAATCTGTTATTTAACGATAATTTGGTATGCATGTGATTAGTCTGCTTTGTCTGGCTCTTGCCGGGTTGCAGAACGGAGCAACAAAAAGTCTAACTTACAAAAGAGGAGGGTTAATCTAAGCTACGCTTACTGGATCTGATTTGCTAGCCAAAAACCAATCAATCAGATAGCATGTAGTCTCATATTTAGAATGCTGTTAGTTCTGCTGCATACCCTGCATGATAATTTTTAATCAACAATGTTCCCACCAAATAAAAAGAGCCGGACTCTACAAGCCGGAAAGAATAAGGAAACTCTAATATAGTGCCAGCAGATTGCGGATTTATATTCTACTAAAAGGAGATGAAAGCATGAAAAAGGATTTTGAAGAGGGCGACATGAAAATAACAATCGATTATGACAAATGTACAGGTGCTGGAGACTGTGTTACAGCATGCCCGGTGGATATATTTGAGTTAGTTGATGAAAAGGCAATAGCAAAAGAAGTTGGAGAATGCATCGAATGCTGTGCATGTGTCTCCGCATGTCCAAATGACGCTATTGAGCACAGTTCATGTTAGATTGCTATTAGTGTTCTCAGGATGAATCGTGGAGAATTAAGACCAGAACGCAAAGGTGTTTTATTTCCATTATTTCACCTATCCTTTGGCTTTTACAGTTAGAGAGGAAAATTTCGGTATTGATATACTTTATGTCTGATAATTTGGATGAAGAAAAACGTCCCACGT
>CAYLOF010000217.1:0-3617 GCA_964385215.1 uncultured Thermoplasmatales archaeon | reverse complement strand
TCTTTTAACATCTGATTGATTTTACCTACGTCTTCTGTTTTAACTTCAAAGATAATATACGTCACTTTTAATCACCTTACAATGCGGTGTAATAAAATATCATATATAAAATTAATCACTTGTTTTTTCAGGTATTACTCTTCCATCCTTTGTAATCTTACCCTTACTGATTCGGGTGGAACTAATCGGTTTACCATCGTCAGCAAACACTGTAGGAATTTGCACAATCTTCATTTCTTTTTTACCCTTTAGCACGCGCTTTTTATTTATTTCTCTGGCAGCGGCTTTTGTCTCAGCTGATACCACAATCACATCAAAATCTCTTTCAAGTGTGGGTCCAAATCGATTAGCAATAGGTTCAATCAATACTGTTGGAGCAGCTTTTTTTTGTTTAGTGATAAACCTGATAATTTGATCTTTCCTATTGGAAAAGGATTTCACCTTTTTTTTATGAGCAGCCAACTCGCCGATAGCAACACCGATAAACACAAACCCATCCTTCCCGGCAATACCTAATGCTTCATCGATCAACCGCATATGGCCTTTATGAAGAATGTTAAACGTTCCACCAATACAAACTCGCATAACAATTACCGCAATATATGTAATTATACAAAAAACATATGCAAAATGATGAGAAAACTATAAATTGAAGAACAAATTATATATCTCTTGCAGAAAACAAAGGATGGGATGGAAATGAACATAAAAATAACACACTTGTTTACCTGTTTCTTACTTGCTTTTCTCCTTGCGCATACCATGGTTTTTGCTGTTACAGCACAAGATGAAACAGGAAATGAATATTATGTAGATGGAAGCTATAAAGGTTATAGCAAAGGAACTGCTGAGCAACCGTTCAAAACCATTCAGGATGCAATAGACTATGCATCCGACGGAGACACCATCTATGTCTTTTTAGGATTGTATGAAGAACATATCATCGTAGATAAGGAGGTTCACCTCTGGGGTGGTGTTGAAGGTGATACTATTATCGAGGAAGATGATGACATCAGATATACAGTTGAGATAAGAGCAGACAACGTGACCTTTCAAGATTTCTTTTTAACTGATGAACATGAATACAAAACCTCTCCAATAGGTGCTCTAGTCAGCATTCAAGCAGAAAATGTTGTGCTCACCGGTAACACGTTTAACAATACGGATAGCTTCGGCGTTCACCTTGATTCAACTGCAGATGGAGCAATCATCAGCGGCAATCAGATGAGTGATATGGAAAAAGGAATCTATGTAAAATCGTCAACAAATGATATCCTAAATAATCTTGTCACTAATTGTACGGATACAGGAATTCATCTGTTTTCAACTGCACATAACCGGTTATATGATAACCAGATAGAGGGATGCTTGCATGGGATTCGTGCAGAATCATGTACCTACATAAACATGAGCAATAATACGTTTTCAGAAAATGAATATGATGCCATACAGATTACAGACTGCACAAAACCCATCATCAAAAATAATGAAATCATCGAAAACCCCTCAGTTGGAATATATTTGGAAAGTGATCAAGGAAGCATTATCAATAACATGTTTACCGAGAACAACCGAGGAATCAGTCTCAAAGGAACATCAAATATTATTCATTCCAATACTTTTCTATCTAATACAGGAGCAGGGATATATGCCTTATCGACCAGTCAATTGAATACCATCTATAACAACACCTTTGAAGAAAATGGAAAAACAGCAGAAGAACATGGTGATAACACCTGGTATGATGCAGATTCCATGAAAGGAAATTATTGGGATGATTACAATTGGTTGGATATAGACAAGGATGGAATCGGAGATACAGCCTATGCCAAAAATGGGTTAACTGATTCCTATCCGCTTGGGTTCTTTTTAAAGGAGCCAGAGAAACCATCCAATCCGACACCAGCGGATGGGGCAACCGGTGTTGGATTAAAACCCGAACTCAAAGTAAAAGTAAAGGATGATGACTCAGCGATGCTCACCGTCACCTTTTACAATGCTGAAACCGACCAAACACTTGGGGTAAATAAAAAAATCTCAAGTGGAAAATATGCAACCTGGGATCTCACGCTTCCCTTTGATCGAACCTATGCATGGTATGCCATGGTCGATGATGATTATCAACAAAACATTTCAGATACCTTCTTTTTTACCACCATGGTCACCCCTCCAGACAACATTCTCCCTGTTGCTGATATCGGAGGTCCCTATGATGGAGAATCAGGAGAAATCATTGAATTTGATGCATCAGCTAGTATCGATGAAGATGGAGAAATTGATTTCTACCGATGGAATTTCGGAGATGGAACTAGTGAACTACTGGCCATGTCGCCAAGTCATACTTATTATTCAAGTGGAACATACACGGTGACGCTTACGGTGATTGATAACCTAGGTTCAGTTGACACCAAAACAATTTTAGTACCCGTTGGAGTCGATGCAAACAAGGCACCAACATCATATCCAGGAGGACCGTATTCTGGAACTGTTGGAACGCCCGTAACATTTGATGGATCTGAAAGTCATGATCCCGATGGTGAAATAGATGAATATACCTGGTCATTTGGAGATGAAACTACAGGAACCGGCGTAATCATTAGCCATACCTACGATAAACAAGGATCCTATCTTGTTTCACTCACGGTTACTGATGCGCATGGGGAATCACATGCAGAATCTACATCGGTGACCATTAATCCAAAACCAGAAGAGTTCCCTGGTTTTGAAATCATTTTTCTCTTTGTTGCAACAACAATTCTTTTGTTTAGGAGAAGGATCAAAAAACGATAAAAAATTGATTTATCTTTAGCTTAATAGTTCCCCTAACTTAAAATCAATAGTTAGATCTACGATTATAATCTTTATGAGACATCCATTCGAGTAATATTGCCATAATTTGAATTTTATCTCCTGCAATCGTATAAATCAAACGCCGTGTTGGGGAGATCATATTTCCAAAGATTCGTTATTCTATATTTTTCAATATATCCTTTTGGCCATCTATCTCTCGGAATTTTTATACTGCAAGTAGGGTTCTCTTTTAAATCATCAGTTGCACGATCGATAAAATCATGTAGTTGCATATCCTGAGTAGTACCCGATTTTAATTTTAAATAATCCTGATTTAGTTTCGGATCAACAAAACCAACAGATATTTCTCTTTTATTCATTTGAATTTAACTCCAGACGATAATACCTTCTTAATCAACTCTGGATTCCAAACCCAAACAATCCGCCCATCTTTATCTATTAATATTTTGCCAGAATTTTCTAAATAATCAATAATGATACCAAATGTTTGATACATCACTTTTTTTGGCAAAGCCCTCCATAATTCTGTTTTTCTTGGATAGTCCATTTCTTGAATTTTTTCTTCAACCATTAAAATTGTATCTAATTGAGGATAATGAATCTTCTTTTTTTGCGTTGTCATCATTATATATATTTATATAACTCAATTATTTGAAGATTTCGAGAAAGTAACCACGTTTTGTCGAAATTTCATAATATTTTGTAATTGAGTCAATAGGCAATGATGTTGAGGTCTTTAACTTTATTGCCTTAAGCCGATGGAGAGATTTGAACTCTCGGCCTGCTGATTACAAATCAGCCGCTCT
>CAYLOF010000216.1:0-3650 GCA_964385215.1 uncultured Thermoplasmatales archaeon | reverse complement strand
GTACATCCATGCCAACATCCATCTGGAATAATTTTGGTAAAAAGTTTGTAGAATTCTGGAGAATATATCTTTGAAGCTTTTGGAAAACTACCAAACCGATAATTCTCTGTTGGAAGCAAGTCATATTCATCCATTATCTCAACAAGATGTACTGTTCCCACTGAGCGCATATTGCACTGATATCTGTCAAGATCCCTGATTTCTTTGTGAAGTTTTGTTCCAAGCTTTGCAAGTGTCGCAGGATCTGCAGGATTATTTGCAACTCCATCAAATTTCTCAACTTTTGCAACAATTGCTTTGATTTTTTTATCCCTCAGCACTGTTCCAAGTCCTCCACGTCCCGCTTGTTTCAAACGGGGAACTTTTCTTCTGATGTCGTAAAACGAAAAATTCAAACACCCCCAATAGCTGTTTTCAGCAGCAGTTCCTGCAGAGACAACCGAGATCTTCTGCCTTGATTTGTCATTCTCCTCTGATGCGTACATGTAGGTAAGTTGTTCACTTATCAAATGGGAGTTTGTTTCCTCCTTTGGTGCAGTTTCAATTGAAATTTTTCCCTTTTCTCCATCAACGACAATGACAACATCTTCCTTTGCCTTTCCTTGTATTTCAATTGCATCAAAACCTGCAAATTTAAGATAAGGGCCAAAAAATCCTCCTACGTTGCTATCGCAGATAATGTCAGTTGATGGAGAGATAGTTACACAGAGTGATTTGCCTGAACCAGGATATTGTGTAACTCCGCACAGAGGTCCAGTTGTGATAATAAGTTCATTTTCCTCACTATCCCAACGGGTTGTTGGTTTAATTGAATCCCATAGAAGCTTCAAACCAAATCCACGTCCTCCAGTGAATTTCTTCTTCATGTCTTCTGTGACTTTCTTTTCTTTAATCTCTCCGGTGTCTAGGTTAACGTAGAGAGTTCGGTTTGCATACCCTCTCTGAATTTCCTCCCTTTTATACTTGTACTCTGCAAGAATTTTATGTGATGATTTGAGTTTTTTGAAATTCCATTCGTGTTTGGTATTGCCAGTTTCATACTCTTCAATCAAAATTTGTCCCTCTGTCAATTTTAAGCCCCCTGCTTATAGTATACTACTTTCTTAACATCATCGATTTTTACTTCAACAAGTTCTAGTGCTTCTTCAGAACACGCACGTACGCATGCACCACAGGATATACATTTGAAAGGTTCTATTCGTTCATCTGATTTTTTCATGCCTTCGATTGGGCAAAAGCCAACGCATGCCTGGCATCCGATACAAGTGTTTTTATCAAGTGTTACAACACCTGTCTTCCGACGTGTTAATGCACCCACTGGGCATACGTCAATACAAAGGCCACATTGGTTGCATACATTCATTTCGTATGAACCGCTCTTTTTTATAATGCGGATGGCCGATTTGTCACCGCCACTATCTGTTTTAAACTGAATCTGGGAGCATGCTTTTTCACAGTCAAGGCAGCCATTGCATTTCTCAGCGTGAAATTTTAGGATTTTAACTGTCTCATTTTTGCCCATGATATCTCTCTCAAATTATCATGCACCAATCAAAGACACCATATTAGTTATAACGATAACCCAGCATAAAATGGAGACTGCAGCAGCTGTTGGATAGTATACTCTATCTTTGATGCCATTAACGTCGAAATCTTTGAGAACAAGAACCACTGGTATTATCATTCCGCCGATAAGTGCAGCCAACAAACCTCTGGAGAGTATTTGTGGCATAAATACAATAAGATTTTCAGCATAGAAACCTGCAGATGCAACCAATGGTGTCAAAATTTGTGTAATGACATATCCTCCAACAAAACAAGAATATGCAGAGACGATCCCCATGCTTATTTTCATGGTATGTGTTTTCAATTCCTTCAAATCTAAAGACATGGAATGCCAAATAAGTTCGAATAACATTCCCTCGGCAGCAATCGCTATCGCAGAACAAATCACGCATCCGCCAAATGGATTGAACACCCGAAGTGCGCCAGCGACTAATCCCATGCCTAGTTGCATTCCACGTTGTTTATACATCATTCTGCTCATCATCATAAGACCAATGGCAAAGACACTGGTCATAAGTGCACCAGATGGAAGACCTGCATCATCCAACGCGGGACCGACAATACATTCAGCGAATCCCCAAAGAGATCCAAATACGATTATTCCTGCAAATAGTTTAATTTTGTCCATTTTATATCACCTCAATTTTCACTATATTTTTAACCCTAAATGCTTTAGGAAGATCAGAGAAAACTACCATCTTTTCATGTGTTAAAAGACCATTCTGTATATCTTCCCAATCAACTGTTTTCTGATACCCATCTGCTCCAACCACAGTATATTTGTGGCAGTCGGGGCAGCCAATTCCTGTCTTTAGTATTAGATCGTCAAGTGCAATTCCTGAAAAATTCAACGAATCAAAGGATTGCGGTTCAGCAATAAAAAATAATTGATCTATGGTATATTGCTGTCCATTGATAGAAATAGTAGATTCGTTAGCCTGAGTTGCATAGACATAAATGGATGAAACAGATCCGAGCAATAGAATTATTAGCGCAATTGCCGGTATGAGTTTTTTCTTTCCTATAATCATCGATGCACGGATACAGTAAACCCTATTTAAAAATTATGACTTGAGATATTTTATATGAAAGATTCAATATAGTAAACGATTAGGATTACCACCATCTTCCTCTTTCCTGGTAGATTTTAATGAAATTCTCGATTAATCGGTCGTAGGTTTTTTCAATGTCATCTGGAAAGAAACACGCTGGAGCTTCCTCTAGATTCCAGTGATAGCTTAGACATTCACAGCACATGCCTTTTCCATTACACGGATATGAACAGTTACAATTTGCTTTATTTTCTTCTATTTTGCATTCTGGCAATTTTTCTGTCTCTATTTTTTCCTATTGACTAATCCTATAAACTCTTCTTCGTTGATAATATTTAGTCCTAATTTTTCTGCTTTTTTGTATTTGGAACCAGGTTTATTCCCAACTACAACATAATCGATGTTTTTTCCAACGGATGACGATACGATACCTCCCATTTGTTTTACCAAATCGGAAGCATCAGGGCGAGAGATGTTTGACAACCCTCCGGTAAAAACAAATTTTTTATTTTGTAAAGGCATTTTTTTCTTTTCACCTCTTTTTGTTCTAACTCCAATGTTTCTTAATCGTGTTATAAGATTAGCATTTTCTTCTGTTGCAAAAAACGTGCCAATTGCCTCTGCAGTTTTATCACCAAGACCATCGATTTCTTCTAATTCTTCCATTGGGGCTTTTGCTAGTTCATCGATAGATTGATATTGAGATGCAAGAAGTTGGGCAGCATACTTTCCTACATGACGAATGCCAAGGCCATAAATCAAACGAGAAAGATCTTGTTTTTTACTTTTTTCAATAGAATCAATAAGATTTTGTGCAGATTTGTCTTTAAATCCTTCAATTGAGAGAATGTCTTCCTTTATAAGAAAATATAAATCAGCGACATTTTCAATCAGTCTCTTTTCAAGTAGTTTATCGATTGTTGATTCACCAAGATGATCGATATCCATAGCGTCTCTTGAAGCATAGTATTTCACGCGCCATTTCAAACGAGCAGGGCAATATTTATTTGGGCATCTTACAGCGACTTCCCC
>CAYLOF010000215.1:0-3677 GCA_964385215.1 uncultured Thermoplasmatales archaeon | reverse complement strand
AGTATGAATAAAAAACTCTTATCGTTTTTTGCTGTTGGTATCCTACTTTTTTCAGGGTTTTCTTTGGCATCATCTTCAGTAAAACAAAACAAACAGTTATCTACCATCAAAGAATTATGCAATGTATCTACATCTGATGAAAAAATACTTAGTTTTTCTTCATCCTATTCTCTTGATGTATTGGATATTAAAGGAACATTATCAGAAAATGTAATTGATTCTCTAAAATATAATCAAAAAACAATTTCGTTTCATTTTGATTATTCTTCATGTGCACTTGAGATTGTTGATGACACCTACTCATATATCGTTGTTGATGATTCACAATTGGCTAGTTCACCTGGAAAACCATTGGTTCCGATGAAAACATTTACGGTTACTATCCCTGGACATGTTGGAATAATTGATGCAGGTATCATTGATGGACGGTATGCAACAATTGATAACAAGATTATTCCTGTTCCAAAACCACAACCTGTTTTTTGGTCGGAAAACATGTTGTCAGATACAGTTAACCGATTAATTCCAGATATGGATGTCTATGCAAGTGATGCATTGTTTCCTGGAAATGCAGTATCATATGATGTTGGATATGATGTTGATGAAACAGTTGTGTATCTTAGAGTCTATCCAGTGCAGTACATGCCAAAAAGTAAGCAGGCAATGTTTATATCCGATGGAATAATAAAACTATTTTACACGGATGACGAGTCTTCTTTCTTACAATCATCAGATTCCAATTCATATACTAATATTGTTATTTCTCCACCTGCTTTTTATGATGAAGCAATACGATTAAGAAATTTTCATAATGCAGAGGGAACAGAAACAGCTGTTGTTAACACCACATGGATTTTTGATAATTATGAAGGGGTAGGGAATCCTCCGTTCCCTGGTTATGATAATATTACTAAGATAATGTACATGCTATATCCTGTTAGGGATTATAATTTTAATCTTGCAAAAAAAATTATTTCATATCTAAAAGATACGTCGCTTCATCCTGAGTTAGCATTTGTCACCTTGTTAGGTACTGCTCGCATGGTTCCCCCAAGCTATTATGTATATACAGGAGGGGCATTGGTCCCTACTGATTTTTTTTACGCATCACCTGATTATGATAGAGTAACAAGTTTCAAAGTTGGTAGACTTCCAGTAGCTACTGTTGAACAGGCATCTCATGTTGTTGAAAAAATTATGAATTGGGATGGCACAACAGAGCTTTTTAGAAATATTACGGTTGCTGGTGGGAAACCCTTTGGTACGCCATATGAGATAGGTGAGATGATCGTTGTTGATATGATAAATCAAGGATTGTTACGGGGTATTTCGCCAAAGAAATGTTTTCGGACAGATGATTCATATGATAAGTATAATGTTTCTAGGGCACTCATGGGCGATACTGGTCTGTTGTATCATATTGGCCATGGTAGTGGAACAGCATGGGGTTTAGAGGGAGATTTTTTAGATGTTAATGATGTGCTAAAATTCCCTTTGAGTAATACTAGCCCAATTGTTGTTTCAATTGCCTGTATGAATGGTGCGTTTGATACATATGTTGCAAACATGAGCTATGATGTTTCGTTTGGAGAATCGCTTCTTCTTTCAAATGCAGGAGGAATTGCCTATATTGGCGGATCCCGAAGCAATGCAGGGATGCCTGTTTTTTCTTTAGAAGAAGGATATCTATCTATTTCTGATGAAACATATATGGCAAGAATGTTAACTGATGTGTTTAAACCATTTTTTAATGGTAGCTGTAAACTTGGTGATCTTACTAGTTTTTCCATAAGTGAATATGTGAAAAATCATGATTTTTCTGATGCTACTGATGATTACACGTTTTTCTGTTTCACCCTGCTTGGTGACCCAGCATTAACCATTCCAATTAGACCAGTTGATAAAGAGTACCAAACACCGTTTTCAACGATTAATTCTGGAGAAACAAAGATTAATATTGATGATTTACAGTTTCCTTATTTAACCCTTGGTTTCACAAGTGAAAATATGGTTTCTTTACATCCGCTTGAGAACAACGTTACCTATTCCTTTCTTTCAGATTCTCCAATGATTTATATAAAAATCGTGGATTGTTTTGCTGTTGAAAATTGTTCTGTAATACAAAAACGTATTTCTAATCCTGATTCAGCTGGTATGCAGCAGTTTGTTCCAAAGAAAGGTTCAATATATGCAATTCGTTTAAGTTCAGAAGATGGAAAGGAAGGATGGCTATTCACCTCAGCAGCCCAAATGGTTGATGATGATTACACAGAGCAAACATCTGGACTGAAGTTATATCGCTGGAAAACCGTAGAGGAGGCAGTGGATGCTTGTACGGATTTGGAAATAATTTATGTATGGAATGGAACCTATTCTGCGCATCTTGAGCTTGATAAATCCTTATTTCTTCTTGGGGAACATACCAAGCATACTATTCTTGATGCAGAACACAGTGGAACTGCGGTGGATATTAGAAGTGATTTTTGTGGAGTTTCTGGTTTCACCATTATGAACGCTGGCTCAGAGCAATCCGATGCTGGAATTATCATTGGATCTAATGTTTCGTTTGTTACAAATAATGTTATTAAAAATAATGGTAATGGTGGCATATCTGTGCAAGGTAACATCATGATGCCTTGCATTTTTTCAAATATCATAGAAAATAATTCCTGTGGCATTAGCATACAATCTGATGCTTTTTATGGCATTATTTTTGAAAACCGTTTGAAAAATAATGATATTGGAATTAACTGCTCAAGAGGTTCGTTTCAAGTTATTGCAGGCAATGAGATTGCTTCAAAGGGTATCTGCCTTTCTTTATATGATTCAGATTCAAATATGATTCTTTATAACAACGTGACTGATGCAAACTATGGTGTCTTTATTGAGGACTCAAAAGGGAATACAATTGGTTTGAATAATTTTATTGATACTGAACGTGACGCAGCGTTTTATCGATGCCATTCCAATGCTTGGGCACAAAATTATTGGGGACAAGCACGTATTTTACCTAAACTTATCTTTGGAACACGAGGAAAGCTTGGACTTATCCCCTGGCTTAACATAGATTTGCTACCTTCAGAGGAACCGATTCCTATTGACTCTCTGTTTTTCCTCTAATTTTTTTTAGTTTCTTTCAAGTTTTTTTACCACACGAGTGATAATCTCATCAGTGGCACCAAGATAGTTCTCCGGATTTAAAGCATCATTTATTTCTTTTATTGTTAAAAGTTTCGACTTTTCATTTTCTTCTAAAAACGATTCTTTTAGTGTTTTATTTTGTTCAACTGCTTTGAGTGATGTTTTTCTCATCAGTTCATGGGCATCTCCGCGGCCCATACCTTTTCCAATAAGCATCGTCATCAACGATTCAGCCATAGGAAGCCCTTTTGAAATCTCCATGTTTTTAAGCATTCTCTCTGGAAATACCTTCAAATTCTTGAACACATCGTCTGTTTTGTATATGATCCAATCGGTAAGTATCAAAGAATGGGCAAGTATAAAACGCTCGCTTGAGGAATTGCATAGATCCCGTTCATGCCATTGAATGGCATTTTCAAAAGCAGGAGTTATAAAGCTGCGGGCTACACGCGCCAAACCGCAGATCTGTTCAGAGGTAATAGGGTTTCTTTTATGAGGCATTGTAGAAGATCCAACCTGTTTTTTTGCTTCAAATG
>CAYLOF010000214.1:0-3716 GCA_964385215.1 uncultured Thermoplasmatales archaeon | reverse complement strand
TGTTTTTTTGCACGACAAAATCTCGTTAATACGAACGTTTAATATGTCTTCAGATGCGTGCTGAAAAAAAGTCATATGATTTTGCTTGTATGATTCCAAACGCCCCATAAAATTCTTTGTCCCCCATCACAGACCAAACAAATTTTAAAACTTTCAATCTTTTATAAACAATTTCGCCCAATAAATGCAAAAGAAGAAAAAGATTCCACTCTTATTCTTGCTTCGTACATACTTTACGTCAATTCACTATATAAACTACGTCAAAGTTTAAATACACCTTCAGAACATATTGTCATGAGGGATAGGTGAAAAGAGACGTGTGCTATAAATTATAATGATCAATCCCCCTCCTTTTTCCTTATTAAAACACTCACCTTCCCTCCCTCCTTTAAACACGGTTTGCAATTAGAATTTGCTGACAATCTTCTGCTTTTTATCATTTCTTTTTCTTCATTAAGTATGGCATACCGGTTCTCTTGTTTACACCAACAACCATGTTATCGGGCTTATCACATGGGCTACCACTCTTTGGTGTTCTCTTGCTGAAGAAATAGATCGTCTGAGTTCTTCCACCCTTGAGATTTACCTCTTTTGAATGTAATGTATATTCTCCGTAGGTGTATGCTTTCTTATGATTACGATGAAAATGTATCTTTGAAGTTTTTCCAAAGTATGCTTGTGTAGGAGACATTAGAAGATACATCATGGACACTACATAAATGACAAACAAGGGATAACGTATAATGAACTCCCCGGTAGTAATAATGTAGCCAATGGCACCGAAAGCAGACTCTAACAAGAAAACAAAGGCAAAGATTCTTGCCCAATTTCTACCATTTAAAAAACCATAGGGGATTACAAACAGAGAACTCGTGGCTAGGAATAGATCAAACCATGCAAATAAGAAAAATGGCGAGAATGAAAAAAACATTAAACGCATATTCTCATATGCTATCAAGTAATATATCAGATAATATAGATATGCAACATCAAGGACAATGACAAATGTCACGAACAATAGTATTCCAACGGGTATCTCCTTTATTTTTCTCATATATGCTCCCCATTACGAGAATCAAACATGAATCTTTCACTATGATTATAATAACTATTTGTTTAAAAATATATTCTAGCGCCTTTTGTCTCACTTCTATATCAGATGACATGATCTAAAAACAAACGTATATAAACGAAAATTAGGATGCAGAGGCATGGTTCATAAAAGAAAAATCGAACAGGAAAAGAAATCTGCACCCTATGACTTAGAAGATGCTATGAAGGTTACTGATGATATCTTCCGTCTTGGCAAGGAAAATGAATATAATCCTGGCGCTTTTGTCCATGGATTGATTTTTGCCCTTGAATCTGCCCAACAATCATACAACATCCCTCATCAACAAATTGCCAATATACGAAGAGGATATCGAAAATATTTCAACGAGGCTGCAAGTAACAAAAAAATCGATGGGCAATCCTAGTACTTAAATCCACAAATTTGATTTTGATTTTTATAATTTAAACAACCCGTCTGATTTTTCTTCATCAATATCAGAAAATGTATAATCAAAAAGCCAGTTGTTGTATCTATCCAAATAATTTGAATTATCAATATCTGACCTACTGTCGTAATAGCTTACCCATTTCGACCAAACTTTTTGTTGCTCTTTCATCAGAAGTTTCACATCATCTTTATACTGTTTGTATGCATCAATCACAGAAGCAAATAAACCAAAAGAATCAGAAACGCCCTTTTCAAAACCTAGATAAAAATTATCATCATTCAAAACATCGCTGCCTGCCGATTTGCGGATGTTTTTCTCCATTTTTTGTTTTTTGTCTTTTACTGGCTCGTATTTCATTATTTTTCACCGCTAATAGATATTATAAATCAAATAATCATAAAACTAATTGGAAAACACTATGTTTGTTATCAGAGTCTCCTATTTTAATCTTCTCAATTGAAACACCAGTAGGGTAAAACGCCATAACATATCTCGCGAAGATAGAAATGTGAAGGTTAATCGGCTTTGATATCAATAATATTTGTTAGCGATAATATGGATCAAACCAACATATCCAATCAGAATATTTTTTTCCGTTTCTTCCAGAATCCTGGTTTAGGCGTTTCAACGGAATCCAACTGTTTTGCTATCTCTGCATGTTTGTCTGTATCCATGTCTCCTTTGATTGCATCCTCTGGTTTGCTATCATATATCATATTTATAATTTTTTTGATTTCATCAGATTCTATCTGCTCCAAATAAGCTTCATTCTCACTCACGCTTTCACCAAATGAAATAATGACAAATCATTATAAAAACCTATTCTTTTGCAAATGTTTTTGAAACTATTGCCCTACTATGGGTTATACCCATGCAATAACAGATCTGTGCATTCTAACGATGTCTCATCAGCCTTAGAATCTGGCAGTGTCCTTATTTATATCGCAAAAGGGAGCTTGAAACATCAGTGGATGAGTTATTAGAGATTGGTGTGAACTTGTCAATTGATATAGTGCTAAACAAAATAGATTTGATACCAGAAGAATGCATTGATGAAAAAATGGAATCTCTACAGAAACTAAGATTAACAATTATAGGGAAATAATTATCATTTCTGTAAAAAACAAGGAGAATATTGATATATTAATGGATACAATAAACGATACTTTACAAATGTGAAGAATTCGAAGGGCAGGTGACTAGCTAAGGCATCATTCATTATTTCTATTTCTCATGTTCAATATATAGATAACCGGTTTTAAAGAGAACGGCAATTATTATTAGTATCGCTGCCGCAACCATGGCTATTACTATGATGATACTCCATGGAAATCCTGCGGAAGATTTTTCCTTGTAAAGTGATACATCTCCACTAACAGGTTCGTAGATATAGTTCCATTTTCCATCTCCATCTGTGTCTATCAGGTATGTTCCAGTATCTGTCACTTCAATTTTTGTATCAATGCTGCTGATTGCATTATAGAATGTATCGTATTGTCCGTTGCCATCAGTGTCAACAAGATAACCCCCTGCTATGGCATCGTCTATGTTCTTTACATCCGATTTAATTTTAGAATTTGTGCCTAGCATTTCTTCTATCTGATCTTCGAGACCGTCGTTGTCATCATCAGAGTCACCTGTGTACTTTCCATCGGGGGAATCATCGTCGGGTACACCATCATCATCGGTATCTGGTAGCTGATCCGAGGGATCAGTTGCATTTGTTCCGTATGATTCCTCTATATCATCACTCCATCCATCTCGGTCTGAATCAAGCTCTATCGTTGCAGTTGTTTTATTGGAATTTGTTAGACCATCGTTGTCTGTAACAGTAAGTGTTATGTTGTATACTCCCGATGTATTGTAGATGTGGATTGGGTTAATGCCGCTTCCTGTCGTTCCATCGCCGAAATTCCAGATATATTCTGTTATTGTTCCATCGGTATCGTAGCTACTGGATCCGTCAAAAGAAAGGTTTTGATACGTCAATCCTGTATATGGCCCATTTGCAGTTGCTATCGGCGAGGATGTCTCTGCTGATTGCTCATCTATTGTTGCAGTGGTTGTATTGGTATCGGTTGCCTCAGCATCATCTTCTACTTGAAGTTTCACAGTATATGTCCCAGCAGTTGAGTATGCATGTGTTGTAGTGGATGTTGTCAACCAATCTGTATCGTATGTTCCATCATTGTCAAAATCCCATCTGTATCCTGT
>CAYLOF010000213.1:0-3726 GCA_964385215.1 uncultured Thermoplasmatales archaeon | reverse complement strand
TTTGTTGAAAATAATTTTTTGTGTATAACTACAACGATTCGTAGAGACTATTTATTAAGTAATCTAACAAAAAAAACTTGGGGTTTTATAACCTCACATAGAAAATCAGCAAGTATAGATGCATATTTTTCAGGATCTTTATTACATTTATTACAATCTAATAATGTATATTTTGCAGCGATCTCATCGTTAACATTTGGCACAAACTTTTTTGGTTTTGATAAAAACTCATTTGATAAAAATAATGAACCTCCTTTTCCATCGTTACAACTTGAACCAACAGGCATGTTCAAAGGAACAACAGGTTTATTATTTAAAGAAAATAACTCAGCTATGTGTTCAACCCCTTCTCCACCTCCAATAGAGATCAATGCATCAGATTGACTTTCAATAGCACGACGTCTTACTGCCCCTGAATTCCAGCCATAAGGTATACGTAAAATAGACACAATTCCATTTTTTATCAATTCTTGCCATATACTCTCTTTATCTTTCGGAATCTTTGATAATGACTTTGATGTAGCAATAACCTTGGCGATATTTTTAACATCATCGGAGAAATCTGAGTTTTTTGCAAAATCATATATTTCATCTAATACATCCCAATCAAAAATAATAGAAGGACTATCACTCTTACCATCAATCGTAGGATTTTTACCAACAGAAGTTACTATATTTCCTCCATTTTCCAATATCCATCTTGTAACATTTTTAACAACCAAATGAGAAAAAACAATAATATTTCTATCACCTTCTGGAGAACAACTGCCAGATATATGTATCGATCTATTTACTAATCCTTTTTTCATTTTTAATCAAATATGACATTCAATAGCATCATTAAAATTTATTGAAGAGAGATCTTCAAGATAATTTGAATTTAAATTTGCAAATCTCCAAAAAACAATGTCAATCACAGGTATGCTATCTTCACACCCGTCTGAAATAAATCTACAAAATTCTTGAACATCTTTAAAACCTTCATTTTTTGCTATTCTAACTAAATGTCTATCAGGCTTTGCAACATCAATCCCAATATTTTTTGCAAGATGATAAACTGTTACATCTCCAATAAATGGAAAAATCTTTAACGTATCAATAGGACTCTGTTCAATTTCTTTCTTCAGATTAGTATAACCAAATTGGTTAATTATCTTAGCAGATTCTATTATACCCTTAATTTTCTTCTCATTTCTAAATATCTTAATAGCACCATTATAACATTTTTTTTCATTACAACAAATTTTCTTTGCAGATTCCCAATTGTAAAAATAAGGAGTTAAGTTGCCAAAAATTTTTCTTATAATTTGTTCTTTCATACCAGTTGACAATATAACCCAAGCCAATTCTCTAATAAAGCAACTTTCAGTAATATCATAAAAATTCAGATTTGATTGCCAATTTATTTCTTCTTCATATCCTTCATCACAAACAATTCTTTTTACAAATTTATATTTATGAATACATAGAGAACTCATATTCGATCATCCAGAATTGATTCCCATTCCTCAACAGATCTAACTTCATCTGCGTTTTTCATTCTCTTCCAAACCCTTCCTAAAGTATAACCAACTCTGTACCTCTTCTGAGAATTCTCTGCACCAAGATAATCATCTACATGGAGCGATTGGTTTGTTTTATCTGTGATAGGTTTCTTAACAAGATCTTTTGCGTGTTCAAAAAAATATTTTAACATAACTTTCGGCGTTTTAGAATATGATTCAGGATAGTTTCTAAAAACTTCTACAGCTAAAGATTCAATGTGATAACCTTTTAATTGTTGATCTTCTGGAAGTCTTGAATTGATGCTTTTTACAATCTTTACAACACTGTAAACTTTTCCTCCACAGCTTTGATTAACATCTTTTAGTTTTGTGGCAAATCTATCTGGCCTTACTATGTTAGACCATTTATTTTCTCCCTTGCTTGGTATTTTATAACCTTCACCTTTTTTAATAGCGGGTAACAACTGAATTTCTTCCCCATCAGAAAAAGTAACTGTAACCGCAAGTTTACCAATACTTATTTCATCAATATTTCTCAATCCAGATTCCTGAATCTTTGTTTTTATATAATTTAAAACTTCTTCAGGTGAAGCATCTGATAACTCTGTCTTATTAATTATAACTAGAACATCTACATCACTCAAACCATCCACATAAGTATGTTTATTTACAGAACCACCAAATCGCATTTCGATAGTTCCAATGTCATCTTCTTCTAACACTTCATTAATATCATCAAGATGTTTTCTAGTATTATCAGTATCTCTCTGCGAATCAGAAACTTGCTCATTAATCATACCATTTACAGTTGTTTCAAATTGTTCATCATGGGTTTTTTTTCGTGATTCTTCTATAATTTCCTTATACTTATCAGGATTTGTATATTCTCCTCCAAATACTCCTCCACCACTTCCTCCCATTTAATCACCTCCAATATTTTCTATTAAATCTTCATATGTTTTTTTAAAAAAACTTTCATTATCGCCAAAAATACTCCAATCATTTTTGGATTGAAACAATTTCAGATCTAATTTTAATCGTAAAAGATAATCATAATTATCAGAGATTGTTTTGCCCCAAATAACTTGCATATTTACATGTGCACCTTTCGTTTTAGGCCCATAACTATCAATATAATAAGCTTGACCGTTATCAAAAATGAACCTTAACCAAGATAAGCCATCGAATATATCTGCCCCTGCTACAAAATAAAGAGGAGTTGTGACCGGATCTAAACTGCCAAATATATGAATTGGTTTAATGATTCCGCATTCATCCATAGCTTTCCTTATCTTAGAGAGATTTGTCATTCTTTGCAAAATAGAATATCCAAGCTCCTTGTCAGTAAAACCCACTATATCAAATGAGTCGAATGAGTCGATATTATTAATGATTTTTTCAGGTTTTATTCTTAATTGAGTTTTCGTTTCAGGTTTTATCAATAATTCTTTTAAAAAATTACTTTTATGTTTAAACAGAATATTTGCATCGTTGATTTGTTGATCTAACGGTTTCCGTTCCGAAGGATGATCATAACTAATTAAAACAGTAGGAATATCAATTGACCATTTATCAATTACTTCAGAATATAAATCCTTATTCCACTTTTTTGATTCTGGCTTATACATTCCAATATCAGAAATATCTTGTTCTTTATTGCATTCATATCCACCACTATCTAAGAAAATTAAATCTGTAAAACTTAAATTAAATTCTTTTGATTTTGGATGATGATAGAAATCGTATGCACTTGTTAATATAGGACCCATTACAAAACCACTCATTATCTCAAGAATTTTTTTAATATCAAGATTAGTCCTACTAGAAACTGAAGGTAATAACATAGGGGTAGTTCCAACCTCTAGACCATTCAAAGTCAATTTTAGTTTTCTATCAAACATCATTATAGAAACCTCCGATCTAAACAAGATAGACATTTTCCACAAGGGGGTTCCTGTCCATTTTCACAACTATAAGTTATATCTAATGGAACATCATTATCCTTACAATATTGAATAATCATTTCTTTGTTCCAATCAATAAACGGAGCATCTAATAATATTTCACCAGATGTGTAGCCTTTTAAAATACTATTAACTGAAGAAACAAATTCTTTTGAACAATCATAATAAGGTGTTCCAGAATGTATACCCAAAGATATAATTCCTTTAAAGAAAGAATTCCACCTGGTCTATAGCGAACGAAGTGAGCGTTGACCGGT
>CAYLOF010000212.1:0-3740 GCA_964385215.1 uncultured Thermoplasmatales archaeon | reverse complement strand
TCTGCAGAAAACATACGAGACACGATTAAACATTGCATTACTATGAATTATGGAGATACCACCGACATAACGCCAGATGTGAAACTTACTTTCCATAATGCTGGTCATATTTTGGGCTCTTCAATAGCTCATTTCCACATAGGGGAAGGTCTGTATAATATTGCTTTTAGTGGCGATATTAAGTATGAAAAGACATGGTTGTTTAACCCTGCTGTAAATCGATTCCCTCGCCTTGAAGCCATGTTTATGGAATCAACCTATGGGGCCAAAAATGATTTTCAACCTAGTAGAAAAGAAGCTACGCAGCATCTCAGCAATATTGTTCAGGAGCGCTTAAAGAAGAAAGGAAAAGTGTTGGTACCTGTCTTTGCAGTAGGTAGAAGCCAGGAAGTTATGATCGTTCTTGAAGATCTTATGAGAAAGAAGGCAATTCCTAAGGTTCCTGTTTATCTTGATGGTATGATATGGGAGGCAACGGCGATACATACTGCTTACCCAGAATATCTGAATAGTAAACTCCGTGCTCAGACATTTCAAAAAGGGAAAAATCCGTTATTGTCAGAAATTTTTGTACGAGTTGATGGTCAAGAAATGAGACAAAAAATAATTGGAGACCCTGATCCATGTATTGTGTTGGCCACTAGCGGTATGATGAGTGGCGGTCCTGTTATGGAATATTTCAAGTCATGGGCTGAAGAAAAAAAGAATGCGATTGTTTTTGTCGGTTATCAGGCAGAGGGCAGTATTGGCAGACGAATTCAAAAAGGATGGAGCGAGATACCTTTAAATGTTGGTGGTAGTGTCGTTAACATTAAGATGAATATGGATGTTGAGACGGTTGATGGGTTCTCAGGGCATAGTGATCGCCGGCAATTACTAAACTTTGTAAATAACATGTCCCCGCGTCCTGAGAGAATTATATTTGGCCATGGAGAAGAGTCTAAATGCCTTGATCTTTCTTCTACAATTCATAAGCGATTCAATATAAATACGACTGCTCCGATGAATCTTGAAATTATTAGATTTAAATGATTCTACATCACTTATTAAAAATCAAACATCAAACCTATGGAACAGATAATTGGGCGGATATTGAGGAACAGAATAACAATAGAAATAATTGAAAACCCATTTTTTATCTATATCAGAACATTTAAATTTGAGTAGATGCTTATTATGAATGCTAACAAAGGAGCAAAAAATACATGGACGTAAATTCTGTAAAATTAGTATCTTTTCTGCTGACTTGCCTTTTTTTAATGAATGTTGTTTTTACGACGACAAACGCCTCTTCATTTAATGATTCATATGTAGATATTAACGTTGTACCTTATGAGTATTTTACCTATCCGGAAATGACGGAGGTGCTTCTTGAACTTGAAAAAAATTATTCAAACATAATGTCTTTGACTTCTATTGGAATGACATACGAAGGACGGGACATATGGCTGGTCAAACTTTCTGATAATGTTGAGGAAGAGGAGGATGAGCCAGGGGTTTTACTTATGGGCGCCCATCATGGTAATGAAAAACCATCTTTTGAAGTGGTAATCTTTTTTATCCAATACATGGTTGAAAACTATGGAAAAGAAAATACAGATAATGATGAAGATGGGCAGATAAATGAGGATCCAATAGATGGTGATGACAATGATAATGATGGATTAATTGATGAAGATCCATCTGAAGGTAGGGTAAGGGAGGTCATAGATAACACTCAAATATTTTTGATTCCTATGGTAAATCCAGATGGAGTTGAGGCAAACACGAGAAAGAACCGCGCTCCAAATTATGGCGTAGATCTAAATAGAAATTATGGGTATAAATGGTATTTTCCATATGTGCTTCCAGAACAGTATCATCTTGAGTGGTTATTGGAAGAAACGAGTCAGATATATCGAGGTGAAAAACCTTTTTCTGAAAACGAAACTAGTGCAGTTAAGAATTTTGTAGAAACGCATAATATCGGCATTTCATTATCATATCATGATTATGGCGAATGGATGATTTTTCCATGGATGCACACAAGTATGCATGTTCCTCATGAATCTCTTTTCCGATCGATTGGATATAATATTTCAAGGATAAACAACTATGATTTACGCATTTATGGTCAATATGGAACACAAGAATACATAATACCAAGATTCTGTGGAGCACCAGGGTCCTCTGAAAATTGGCTGTATGGCGAACATGAAATTATTGCATATACTGTTGAATTATGTAAATATCGCGCTCCGAGAGACATTACTCAAGTGCTTGATGCCTGCTGGAAACATGTTGGGGTGAATTTATACATATGTGAACGATCATTGACCGTTGAAAATGAAAAAGAGGATGTTTTAGAATCAATCAACTATCCTACAATCTTTAATTTTTTATAATGAAGAATTTTTAATGTAACTGTAAATTCTGCAGAAAACTAAAATTTCTATTTTATAAACTTTGCCAATTCCCACAGGTTGTTGAACTTTTTGTCAAGAACTTCAACGTCATCCAAATTAACATATGCTGTACCTATGTATGATGGTTCTTTGTTTGTTTCCGGTAAAATTTTAATGCCATTTACTGCTAACTCTTTTCCAAAAACATAGTTGCGCAATGTTCCAGATACATTTTCTGGGAAATATTTTAGCTCGAATTTATCCCCATAGTCTTTTTTCAATCCTTCTATGGCTTCTTCGTTGATTTTGGTATCTACGATAAGCTGAACTTTTGTATCCAGTGCCAAAAACTTTTTGAAATATCCTAAAAAAGGCTCTTCAAAAAAATGTTTCCCTCCAACCTGCATTTTAAGATGATTGCCATTTTCTATACAATTGTTTAGCAGAGTATATAATATCCACTTTCCGCTATATTGAAGTGTTACATTGCCATTTCTCTTGAGTTTTATTCCATATTTGTTGAAATTGTCATCATAGCTCTTGCTATATTCTTCCAGATGATGTTCTATTGCGTTGAATGTATCTTCTGCAATGAAATGTTTTAGATCATCCTTGATGTTTTCCCATATTGCTCTTGGATGCACTGGAAGATAACTTTCTCTCCCAAAACTTTCATTTGTTTCATTAGAAAATAATACCTTTGCTATCAGTCCGTTTCGCAGTAGAGAGGCACGACCTGTTTCAAGGGGACGTCGTGTAATATTTGCCAGTTCCTCTGCAGCCTTCAAAAAATCAGAAAACTCCTTTGGGCTATCAAGTATAAGTATTGAGTAATATACTGCTGCCTCACGAGGACGATCTATTTTCATCCTTTCAAACATCATTTCAAAATCTTGGATATAGTCAAGCTTTACCTTAGTTTCGAATTCACATCCCATCATATTCACCAATCCCTTGGTTTGTTAACAAAATATCTTGTTACTGCTTTTCAGAAACAAAAATGTATTGAACTTTTAAATATCTTGTGCATGCATTATTACCTGCATAATAATGGAGGAGAGCATGGGTCGAGATGGCTGGAATTAGATTAGACGTCAAACTTAATGTTCTTTTGGTGGGGCTTCTGGTTCGTATAGCAATAATATGTGCTTGCTTGTAGCCCTTTGATGTGTTTATAGATTAACGATTACAAAGCACTGATAATGATTTTTATAAATTTTCTTTTTGCTTTTTAGGATTTGCCAAAACATCAACAGAAGGCAATTACTTTTAAAAATTGATACGCCGTCCGCCGGACTCGAACCGGCGACCGCTCGGTTAACAGCCGAGTGCTCCACCAACTGAGCTAGGACGGCA
>CAYLOF010000211.1:0-3750 GCA_964385215.1 uncultured Thermoplasmatales archaeon | reverse complement strand
GGCTTTGCATGCCTTACGTCATCACTAGTGACAACGGTATCAAAATATCTGTTAAGATCAAATTTTTCAAGTATTTTATGAGTTTGATATTTTGGCGTATTGGTTATAACGCCCTTTTTATAACCATTAAGTTTGTGGAGTGTAGACTTAACACTGGGATATAATGTCACCTTGTTCAGGTTTTTTTCATATGAATTATTACAAACCTTTACCGCCCTCTGGTCAACACCAGCTATGTCTAAAGTATCATGGAGGTCATGGCCCCAATAATTTTCAATGAACTCATCTCGTGTTATCTTCTCATGGTTAAATTGGTTCAAGGCAATATTTAATGAGGCCAACCATGCATCAACAGAATCAACAAGTACACCGTCCATATCAAATAGAATTGCTTCTGGTTTTATCTTCATATCTTCTCTGCCTAGCGTTGTGTATCAAAATGTTCTACAAAAATGTTGTCTAGAAAATGACAATGATTTTTAAACAACATATGTATACGAGATCTGTAGTGAGTCATATGTTTGAATTAAAGGTTGTTTCAAAGAAGAGAAATGAAATGATTGATATCACAAACGATATTCAAGATATTGTAGCTCAAAAAAACCTTCGAGAAGGTCATGTGATTGTCTATGTACCTCATACAACGGCAGGAATTACGATAAATGAAGGTGCAGACCCTAGTGTACAGCGGGACATCATTGAAACATTGAAAAGAACCGTTCCTGAAAGGGGAGACTATCATCATTCGGAGGGAAACAGCGATGCGCACATCAAGGCAAGCCTATTAGGATCATCAGTTACAGTTCTTGTAGAAAACAATAGACTGATTTTAGGCACATGGCAGCATATATTCTTCTATGAGGGAGATGGGCCAAGAAACCGTAGAGTATATGTAGACCTTGCCTCTCACTAGTAAAGTGGTGAAAACATGTTATATTACATCCATGGATATCTGTCCAGTCCAGAAGGTACAAAGGGAGCGTTGCTAAAAGAGAAACTGAATGTCAAACCTATTAAATATCGCGACTGCAAACCTGAAGATTTGGTAATAGCTGATTGCTTAAATCACATATATGATGAGATAAAAAACGATGGAGAAGTAGTCCTAATCGGTTCATCTCTCGGAGGTTTTCTAGCTGCAAAAACTGCTCTTAAGCAAACAAACGTAAGAAAACTAATACTTCTTAACCCTGCAATAATCCCGCCACAGGTTGATATAGATACAATTCAGGGTATGCCAAGAAGAATCCTTGCCGATATGAAAGATAATCTGCTTTTCGAAAAAAAATTAGATGCTGATATCTACATGCTTTTGGGAACAGAGGATGAAATTGTCCCACACTTTTGGAGTATTGAATTTGCAAAAGCACAGGAAGCAAATGTTAAATTTTATCATGATGATCATCGTTTTGCAAATAACATTAATAATCTTCCAGATATTATTGCCAGTATCATAGACCAAAAGCATTAATCCTTGAAATATATTACAGGTGTGGGTTTATAATGGAAGATATCTGGATTGAAAAATACCGGCCAAAAAAACTCGATGATATTGCCGGTCAAAGTAAAATAATCGAACGGTTGAAGGCTTATGCAAAAACCAAGAACGTACCACATCTTATTTTTGCAGGACCTGCAGGTACTGGTAAAACGACAAGTGCTATTGCACTTTCAAGAGAAGTATTTGGGGATACATGGAAACAAAATTTCAATGAATTAAACGCTAGTGATGAAAGGGGCATCAATACAATAAGGGGAAAGATTAAAGATTTCGCAAGAACGGCACCTATTGGAAAAAACCAATTTAAAATAATATTTCTGGACGAGGCGGATTCCCTAACAAATGATGCTCAATCAGCCCTTAGAAGAACAATAGAAAAATATACCCATATTTGTAGATTCATTCTTTCAGCAAATTACTCCTCAAAAATTATTGAGCCAATTCAATCTCGATGCACTGTTTTTAGATTCGGTCCAATTAAACCTGAGGATATTCAAAAATATATGCGTAAAATCGCTACAAAAGAAAAACTTGAAATTACACCAAATGGTCTTGAAACACTTATCTTCGTATCTCGTGGTGATCTTAGAAAAGCAATAAATGTTTTGCAGGTGGGCGCATCAATCAGTAAAAAGATAACAGCAGAGTTACTGTATGAAACCAGTGCTACTGCAAAACCAGAGGATGTAAAAACATTGATTGACTCTGCATTGTCAGGCGACTTTATGGCAGCACGAAATCAGCTTTATGACCTTCTTTTAAAATACGGCCTAAGTGGAGAAGACATAATAAAACAAATCCACCAAACAATATTTGATCTTACAATTTCTGATGAGAGTAAAGTAAGACTCATAGAAAAAGCAGGGGAAACAGAGTTTAGATTAATCGAAGGTAGCAATGAACATATACAGTTAGAAGCACTGCTTGCACAGTTTGCCCTTGAAGGAAGCAAACTAAAGTAGTTTTGAAGTGAAGTCCGCAACTATTTTTTCTAAATCCTTTGCAGTTTCCTTTCCTACTTTGTATCTCACTCGAACAATTGGTTTACTAGAGTTTAATACCCGGTTCAGATCAATTGGTGTTCCGCTTACCACAACGTCGCATTCAGTATTGTTGATGGTTTCTTCTAGTTCACTTATTTGTTTCTTACCGTATCCCATAGCTGGGAGAACACTTGTCAGGTGATTGTATTTGTTAAAGGTCTCGGTAATGGAACCTACTGCAAAATTTCTTGGATCAATAATCTCTCCTGCATTATTATCATTTGCAGCAACAGTTCCTGCACCATACTTCATACTGCCGTGAGTTACTGTTGGCCCATCTTCAATTACAAGTACTTTTTTACCTGCAATTAGATCACCATCCTCAGCAATTACTGATGAAATACCGTCAATGATTTGTGCTGAAGGATTAACATTTTTTACGTTTTTACGAACTGTTTCAATATCCTCTTTGTTTGCAGTATTGACCTTGTTTATGATTACAACATCTGCTGATCTTATATTAACTTCTCCAGGATAATAAGATATTTCGTGGCCCGGACGGTGAGGATCGGCAAGAGTGATCAATAGATCTGGTTTGTAAAACGAGAAGTCATTGTTGCCACCATCCCAAATAATTACATCTGCTTCTTTTTCTGCTTCACTCAGGATTTTTCCATAATCGACACCGGCAAAGATTACTCCATCCATATCAATATAGGGTTCATATTCTTCTCTTTCTTCGATTGTACAGTTGTATTTGTCTAGATCATCATAGCTTGCAAAACGCTGGCAAATCTGTGTTGTCAAATCTGCATCATAGGGCATTGGGTGTCTGATAGATGCAACCTTCAGACCTTTTTTGCGCAATATTTCAAATATTTCTCTGGATACTTGTGATTTTCCACATCCTGTTCTAACTGCACACACAGCAATAAGTGGTTTTGTTGACTTAATCATAGTGCTTTCTGGTCCAAGCAATGTAAAATCGGCGCCTGCTGCGTTTACTACTGCAGATTTGCCCATAACATATTCGTATGGCAGATCGCTATATGCAAAAACGACCTCATCGATATCATTTTCCTTTATTAGTTCGGTTAGTTTTTCTTCTGGGTATATTGATATGCCATTGGGGTATAGTTCGCCAGACAGTTCTGGTGGATATTTTCTTCCTGCAATATCAGGTATCTGTGTGGCTGTGAAGGCTACAACCTCATATTCGTTATTTTCTCTATAGTACACATTAAAGTTGTGAAAGTCTCTACCAGC
>CAYLOF010000210.1:0-3788 GCA_964385215.1 uncultured Thermoplasmatales archaeon | reverse complement strand
CCAAGTGTACAAGTATTTTTAATACCCAGCCAATAATCTTTCTTTCCTTCAAACTCTACCTCATTAAAAGGATCTAGATAATTTGGATACTGATCAATTGCCAGACGAATAGATTCGTTCCACGGATAATCACCATCACTGTTGGTAAGATTCATATCAAAACCAAATGGGATTGAAAATTGATTTTTGAGTGTATTCATTGCTTCACCACTCAACGTATCTTCAACATCCTGAGAGCTAAAATCAGCATTCGAAGGTATTGCATCTTCGATTTGTTCATCTATTTCATTGACTATACCCTCAAAAACATTTTCAATACTTTCCTGGACCTTGTAAACATACCACTCCCGCACGCAATAGACTGCTTTCTTTCCAACACTGCTAAACAAAGAAATGCTCTGATATGCAGATATGTTGAGATATCCATCGATGCTTTCATTATATTTAATCAAAAGATCCTTTTTTGCTGCATTTAGGAGATCAACGGGATTTGGATAATTTGTTGAGTTAATGCTTGGATCTTGTTTTATATTGCCAATTAAGTCCAAGATTTCGTTTAACACATACCATGCCTCTGTTTCTACCCAGCTGTAAAAATCGCCAAAGACGGTCTCAATATGAGAACTACCATCTCCTGTTTCTATCAAATTCTCCAAATCAGGAATAAAAAAATTGTCTTTGTATTTTTGAATTGTATCTGCAAGATTTTCATCGTTCACAGAATCGTTTCTGTAAAAAACATCCTTGACATCATCTTTTGTACTATTGTACTCAGAATAACGGTTCAAAATAACCTCAATGCTTACCGCTTCCTCTACTTTATTATCTGTAGTTGCAAAGTGGGTCCAGTTTACCCAGGTTTCATTTCCAGAGGTTTCAACAGTCCTAGCGCTCCAGTAATGCTCACGAGTCCAGTAAACATCATATATTTCGCCATATAATGTGCATCCTGAATCAATCTGACCCTTTGATGGTTTATCTATCGTATCCTTGAATTCATAGTAATCAAGCACCCATGCTCCAGTCCCATTATTGATGGGGTATCCATTATGATAGCCATATGCTACAGTTGGGTTTGAATCTCTTTTGACATCTGTCTTCATTTCTGCAGAATAAACTGTTGAAATAATATCATCTAGTTTATCTAGCGTAGTTTGATTTTGCAGCATATCGCCTTTTTCGATATTTATGAAACTGTAACCATTATTAACATAATCTTCTACCGTATTTCCAATATCCTCCCAACTTGCATCTATTAGTTCAATATGAATAAAATTATTGCTACTATCAACAAAATTGAGGATGACGCTATTACAATCATACAAAACTCTCTGTGCAATTTCTGAAATGTTTATATATGGACTATCATCAATACTTGTGTTTTCATCGTCGCCAGCATCCGCATTTGCAGTTCCTTTTGAAAAATCATCTGTATGAACATTAAATTCATCCCCCTCCATGCCATTAAACACATCGGTCGAGGATTGCTCATCCGAATTCTTCAGTGCCTTTCCACTCTCTATTGCAAAATCAACAAGACTCAAGGGATCCACACTACCAAATACCAACCCCTCTTCGAGCAATAGACCTCCATTTATGAGTGGTGCCAAATGCTTGTTGTCAACAACATTCAATGGTTTACCGCTACTGTAATGCTTGTAGCCTCTAGCTAGTGAGTACACATTGGAAAGTACTGTAGTAAACGTCCACAATGGTCCAATCCCATTAATCGTTTCATAGTATTCATCTACCAGGCTTTTAAGCAATGGATATCGTGAGGTAATAACAGAAGAAACATTGATCTTTCGCGTTGTAACTGTTTTGCTATTGGATTTGCCACTAAGTTCCTTAATTTCAATATCAATCAGAACATCTGCAACTAAATAGGTGCAATGACTTTTCTCCGCTTCAGGTCCAATCAAGGGCAATGTAAAACGATTCAAATCCATTTCTAAATTCTTGAAGCTTATCTCATCTATAGAAACAATAGGAAAATCTTTGCCCTCAGAGATCACGACATTTATTGCGTATCGGCCATCATTGAAGGACTCACAGAGATAACTACCAGCAAGATAAATGTTCAATTCGTCCATGATAGTGCTTTTCACCCGATTACAATTTACCTCGTAAGCATCAGATGATTGATTCTCTGGGATAATTACTGGTTTTTTACCCACCTCTTTTAAGCCTTTCATACCAGCAATGTTTAGCGCAGTAGCAATATCTGCTTCAGCATAACGCATAAGATTTTCAATTTCATTGAAGTCGATAGTACTTGATATTTCATCGGCTTTATTCAATTCTAATTGAGAAACATATGCTGCAGTGATACTACTTCCAATCAGAAGAAAGACACCGATAACAGAAAATGGAATATGAGCATGATTGTCTTTTAGAAAAAATTTCTGCGACTTCATCCTCTTGCCTCCCATACAGTTAGAACAACCTCTGCCTTGTTTAGTGAAATACGTTCAAATAACCAATCTACAAGCATGTCCTCAATGTCAACTGAACCGTTAGTATTGATACGCTCAAAAACATCGTCGACAAAATACTGAACATATGGGTCTATGAAACTAGCGATTGTGTTTGTTACGTTGTCTTTTATTGCCACTTCAAGTGCATCAAAACCTTCTATGAGGGAGCCAACTTGTTCTCCAACAAAATCTGTGAAATTTTCAGTAAGGATTCTAGTTATCTCATCAAATAACGGATTTTCTATAGAACCATTGACAACATCGGAAAACATACTGTTAACTGTTCCAAGTGCCTCGCCCATAACTGCATTTACAGCATCTTCGGTGATGGCTCCAACTGTTGACTTGATCTTGTCAAAACCATAGCCAAACGTAATATTTACAATGCCTGGGAAAACTGTCTCGTTGTCTGAATTTCTAATGCCTTCAATAAGGAAATCATATAGAAGTAAGGTAACATTTTCGTGTACTGCACCAGTTGCATTTCCAAGATCATCGTAAGGTGAATTTGCATTAGTATAATTTTCTAATACGCTTTCAATATTTTCAATTATTGAGATATTTCCCAAAAGGCCTGTAAACAATTCTTCCTTCATCCAATGTTTTGTAAAAGTGATACGTTCATCTCCAAGGGTTATCGTTGACTCATATGGCATTGTAATATAGCTTCGAGCCACATGACAATCCTTATTTGGTACAGAATCGCCTATACAAAGTCCACCGCCAAATGACACTCCTTTTATCGGGTGCCATATTGCAGTAAAATTGAATCCATATTTTTTGCCTAAATATCTAGAGAAAAAAGTTTTAGTTTCGTTTTTTAACTGGCAGTCATAATCGCCTGTAAATATGTTAAAACGATTAGTGCCAAAAACTGAAATGGGCAGTTTAAATTGACACCCGAGATCTTCAGCTAAGAGATTAGCATGTGTCTTATGAATTTGCTCGCGGGCAAGCAACCAATCTGTTATTGAATTGTAAAGTCCATCGTCAGTAGAAGTATTGATGCCAATGCCCTCTGCAGCACCATCTATTATATCTCCACAGACAGTATAGCTAAATCTATCTACGCGGGAAACAAGAAACGTGTTCAATGCCTCATCAGCAACATGCTCCCGGTGTTTCTCAACTGAGGTATCAATTGCAATATTGCTTTGTAAAGCTGGTAAGAGAACAACCCCTGATAAGGATACCATCACTATGAAAAGCACTGCATCATACATCAGGGAAATACCCATTGTATTTTTTAGAAATTTTCTCCAACCCATGTCTATTTTCTCCAAACCATCGCATAAACAATTCTCTTTAGCC
>CAYLOF010000209.1:0-3799 GCA_964385215.1 uncultured Thermoplasmatales archaeon | reverse complement strand
AGTCGTTTCAAAAGAAAATAATAAATATGGAAGTATATTGCATTCGATAGAATGGAATCGGTTTTTTCCAGATTAAATCCAAAAATACAGAAATTGCTTATATCTGAAAATATCAAGATACCTACCGAACCTCAGGTTAAAGCAATTCCTCATATACTAAACGGTGAAAACGTTCTTCTAATTGCTCCTACAGGACTTGGAAAAACGGAATCTGCGCTTTTACCCATTTTTAATGATTTCTTAAAGAAGAAGGAAAATGGTTTTGAGCAAGATGATATTGCTAAAGGCATATCAATACTCTACATTACGCCCCTCCGAGCATTGAACAGAGATATGCTTCGTAGAACTATTGAATGGGGTAATGCATTAGGAATTGATATAGCGGTAAGGCATGGGGATACGTCGAAAAAGGAACGTGCTCGCCAGTCAAAGAATCCCCCAGATATGCTTATCACGACCCCTGAAACCTTACAAATTCTATTTACTGGAAAACGCCTTAGAACGCATCTTCATAAGGTTCAGTGGGCAATTGTCGATGAGGTTCATGAATTGGCCCATGATGAAAGAGGTGCACAGCTGGCTGTTGCTCTTGAGAGAGTATTTGAATTAACCATCAAAAAGGATCACAGTTTTCAGAGAATAGGTCTTTCTGCAACTGTTGGTGCACCTGATGAGGTGGCATGTTATCTTGGGGGTATTGAAAATCAGAAATTCCGCGATGTGACTGTGTTGGAAGTCGATGTCACCAAACACGTAGACATAAGTGTGGAAATTCCTTTAGTAAAAAAAGAAGATTATGCTCAAGCAAACCGCCTTTCTATGGAACCTCTTTCCTTTGCATCTTTGAGAAGGTGTAAGGAGTATATTACCAATCATGTTTCAACCCTTCTTTTCATAAACACTCGGGATGGTGCAGAGATTTTAGCCTCGCGATTCAACCTATGGAAAAGCGATATAGCAATAGGTGTTCATCATGGATCTCTTTCTAAGGATGCAAGGATAGAGTCGGAGGAGGATTTCAAGAGTGGCAAACTTAAGGCGTTGGTCTGTACATCTTCGCTAGAGTTAGGCATAGATGTTGGAAACACAGATTTTGTTATTCAGTATAATTCGCCAAGAGAAGTTACAAGGATCGTACAGAGAATAGGGAGATCTGGGCATAGCATAGGCAGGACTTCAAAAGGAGTGATATTATCAACCACTCCAGAGGATTTAGCAGAGAGTCTTGTTATAGCTAGAAGAACCCTGGCTGGTGAATTGGAAGTTTTCAAGGTAAGGCAAAATCCATTGTCTGTGCTTACTAATCAGATTATCTCCATTGCTTTAGAATACGGCAAAATAACATCTAATAAAATATATGAAATACTCAAAAGATCTTATCCCTTCCATACATTAAAAAAAGATATTTTTGACAAAGTCATTCAGCAACTTAGAAGTCAACGCAGTATCTGGGTGGAAGGTGAAGATTTAATTTTCAAACGCAGGAATTCAAGGTATTATTTTCTTGATAATATCTCAATGATTCCAGATGAAAAGACGTACATGGCTGTTGACATAAGTTCAAGAAAAAAGATTGGTAAATTAGATGAAAGCTTTGTTTTAAATTATGGTTTCGAAGGCGCTAAATTTATACTGCACGGAATGCCCTGGACAATTGTAAAAAGGGAGGAGGAAGAAATACTTGTTTCTCAGTCAAAGGAGCTAGGTGATGCCCCTTCGTGGACTGGAGAAGATATACCTATACCCTTTGAAGTAGCTAGGGAAGTAGGCAAGCTAAGAAGACTTACTTCGCTAAACGGTGAAAACAGGAATTATCCATGTGATAAATCCTCATTTGATAGAATCGTAAAGCAACTAGACAATCAGAAAAATCAAGGGTTTGTCATTCCAGATGATACAACCATAACAATTGAAGTAGAAGACAAAACCATTGTTATCAATGCATGTTTTGGAACCAAAGTTAATGAAACAATTGGGCGAATTATCTCTGCACTTCTGGCACAATCCATTGGAGAAAGTGTGGGGATAAACAGTGATGCATATAGGATAAATCTTGAACTGCCACAAAGATTGCCGGCTGAAAGGATTAAGAATATATTGTTGGAAACCAAGCCTGAATCTCTATGGTATTTGCTGAATACCATTCTGAGAAATTCAACATATATACGGTGGCAGTTGGTACATACGGCAAGAAAATTTGGTGCCATTAGCAAGGATTTTGATTATAAGAATGTAGGAATAAAAAAACTGTTCACACTTTTTGAAAACAGTCTTATATTTGATGAGGCCATTGATAAGCTCATCTGGGAGAGGATGGATCTAGAGAACACTCCAAAGGTTTTAAGAGAGATACAAAACGGTGAAATAGATATTCACATACAGAGACTTTCGCCAATTGCTCTTGCTGGGGCTGAAACTATGAGGGGGCTTATGGTGCCCCAACGTGCAGATAGATCTATTCTGATGGCCTTAAAAAGACGATTGGATGACACAGACATTGTGCTTGTGTGCACCAACTGCAACAAGAAATGGAATACAACCGTTGGAAGAGCAGATGTTCAACCGAAATGTTCAAGTTGCGGTGCTATAAAAATTGCTGTTTTGCGAAGGTATAATAAAAAATTGGCAAAGGTTCTTACAAAAAAAGAAAGAACAAGTGAGGAAAATAAGGAAATAAAGCGACTTCATAAAAATGCAAGCCTTGTTCTTACCTATGGGAAAGTTGCAATAATGGCGTTGATGGGTAGAGGAATTGGGCCAGATACTGCTGCCAGGGTATTAAGAAGATACGACAGAATGGAACTTGAAAAATCAGAGGAGTTACAACTTAAATTTCTGCGAGATATACTCAAGGCAGAGTTAAATTATGCCAGAACACGAGGATTTTGGGATAAATGATGCTTGTGCGTTTAGGAAAATCACACAGGATATTTTGTACCACAACCTTTAAAACGATAGGATTATTGCCTAAGCCCACTGAGATACTAAAAGTTAGTGATAAATAATGACAGAAAATAAAATGGTACTACCAGGAGATAGACTGTCCACTTCAGAAGAGTTACTATCTGGTGAGGGGACATTTGAAGATGAGGGCATTATACGAGCCGCAAGGGTTGGCAACTATGTTGTGGATGAAAAAAATAGGAGAGCTACAGTAAAACCTGCAACAAGTATACCTGTTGTATTAAAAAAAGGAGATACGATCCTTGCTGAAGTACGTATGATGAGATCCTCCATGGTTATAGCTGATGTAATACATGTTATTGGAAAAAAGAGGTCAGTATCTGGTGATACAAATGGGACATTGCGTGTTTCAGAGATAGCAAAAGGATATATAAAAGACACATCCGATGTATTTTCAGTTGGAGATATTTTCAGAGCCAAGGTTACACAGGTAAAGCCAAATATACAGCTTGATACAAAGGATAAAAATATGGGCGTCATTAGAGCTTTATGTAGTAAATGTAGACATCCGCTTGTTAAAAAAGGCGATACTCTTGAATGTGAGAATTGTAGCAATAAGGAAAGAAGACTCACGGCGATGGATTTTGGAAGTTACAATCCAAATGATCTTTAAGATAATTTGTTAAGTATTGGTAGGAGGTATTGACATATGGAATTAAAAAAGATTAGAAAAACGTCAAAGGAACTTGAATTAGAAGTAACTGGCGAAAATGAAACCATGTTAAATCCCATTACTGAGATATTGCTAAGAGATAAAGATGTGGATTATGCATCATATCTTACTGATCATCCAGAATCAAACAAACGACGTTTGTATCTTCGGGTCAAAAAAGGA
>CAYLOF010000208.1:0-3811 GCA_964385215.1 uncultured Thermoplasmatales archaeon | reverse complement strand
ATGTGTCTCACATCTTGTCTAATATTTCTTTTACCTTTCTTTTGTTTTCTTCAATAGCTTTAACTACTACGACCCCCCTATTCGGCAATCCATATATTATAGTTACGTCTCTGGGAGCCAATAATATGGCTGGTAGGGCTGCTAGGTCTTCTTCTCCTTTTATTTCAATTCTTAATGAATATTTTTCTAAATTGTTGTATGCAGAGTCTATTGCATCCCAAAGATCACTTGATATACATCTTGGAGGATTCTCTATCGTCACCATTTTTTTACCAAACGATTGTATCGTATTTTTGATTTCATCAGAACAACGATTTCGTTTGATTTTAAAATCAACAATACAAAAAACTGGTTCAATATTATTTTTTAAAAGAGTATATGTGACTTGATCTCCTACAGAAACAATATATTTTTCCCCTTCAAGTAGTATCAAAAGTTCCTTTTCATCCACAAGAGGTCCCAATGGTTCTTTTAACTTATCTCTTAAATCATCTGGCAATACATATTGTATGCTGTCCATTACTTTACCTTCAATGCATACTTACCAGGTTTTTTGATATTCATCTTTTCAGCAATCTGGGAGTTAGCAGGATCCCGGATAACAATGTATCCTTGCCAACGCTTTGATGTTGGAACCGCGCAATTAGGACAGACAGTTTCTTTTGTCAGCATATGGCAGTTCTTACAGGCGTTTAGATTTTTCACTTCTTTCCCTTCCCTTTCTTCTTCTTTTTACTCTTTTTGCCATTTCCTTTTTGCTCTTTTTTCTCTTCTTCTGGTTCATTCAACCATTCGTATGCGCCAAGGGCAGGTTGTCTCATTGTGAGTCCTATCTTGCTTTCTCTTGCCGATAGTTCATTCATACTTACAGCAACGACTCTGGCTCTAATTGGATCACCTACTTTGAGAGTTTTCTTCTTTTCTTTACCAGTTATCAATTCATTGTCTGCATCCACTTCAACATAATCATTCATTATTTGACTCATGTGTATTAATGCATCAATGGGGCCGATATGACAAAATGCACCGAATTCTACTATTTCACAAACTATGCCATTTACAACTTCCTGTAAATTTGGTTTAAAGGTCAACGCATCAAATGCAACTTTCTGATACATTGCCCCATCTCCATGAATAACTATCCCATCGCCAATTGCTTGTATCTTCTGGGCTACAACGATGATTCCACGATTTTTTCTCATCGTACCCTCAAATGTTTTTTGTACGATCTCCTCAACGATCTTGTCCAGGTCTTCGCCAAATTTTTCGGGAAGTATCCTTACCGTGTCTTCAATTTTTGTTATGGTGTACATTTAAATCACTACTCTAAACGATAAATGGTCTTCTTGGAATATTCTTACTCCTTATATGCTTTTTGAGTGTCTGGCAACGGTGTTTTTATTTTTAGCTAAATGCAATAATCAGCGGTAAGAATACCAATGAGACAATTGACATCAGCTTGATAAGTATGTTTAATGAAGGTCCACTTGTATCTTTAAATGGATCACCAACTGTATCACCTATGATTGTTGCTTTATGGGCATCTGAACCTTTGCCACCAAGATTGCCGCCTTCAACATATTTTTTTGCGTTATCCCAAGCACCGCCAGAATTAGCAAGAAATACGGCAAGCAGAAATCCTGTTGATATTGAACCAACTAACAACCCACCAAGACCCTCTGGTTTTAAAATGATGCCAACAATTATTGGTGAAACTACTGCAAGAACACTTGGTATTATCATCTCTTTTAATGCTTGATTTGTACTGATTGCAACACAGCCTTTGTAGTCAGGTTTGTTTTCATCGCTTTTTAGAAGTCCAAGTTCCTTGAATTGTCGTCTTACTTCTTCTACCATTTGATATGCTGCCCTTCCAACTGCACCCATTGTTAGTGCTGTAAATACAAATGGTAGCATGGCGCCAATAAATACCCCTACAACAACATTTGGATCAGCGAGATCTAGTGACAGATTATATCCATAGATATTTTGTGCAGTTATTACATAAGTGAAAATTAATGCAAGAGCTGTAATTGCTGCAGAGCCTATTGCAAAACCTTTACCCATTGCAGCAGTAGTGTTACCTACAGCGTCAAGCTGTTCGGTACGCTCTCTTACTTCCCTTCCTAAACCTGCCATTTCAGAAATTCCCTGTGCATTATCTGCAACAGGTCCATAACAATCTGTTGCAAGTGAAACGCCTAAAATCGAAAGCATCCCAACTGCAGATATTGCCACTCCATAAAAATCCGCAAAGTAATAAGCTGCAAGCATTGCTGCAACTACTGCAATAACTGGAATTATTGTACTTATCATACCTATTTGTAAACCTTGAATTATTACTGTTGCAGGGCCAGTTTTTGATGCTTCTGCTATGCTCCGTGCAGGTTTTCTCTTCTCAGATGTATAGTATTCAGTACTCATCCCGATGATTATTCCTGCCGCAAGACCGGATAATATTGCATAGAACGGATTTAAATCTTCAAGCATATACCAGGTCATTATACCTGCAAGAACAGCTGTGAGGATTGTTGCAGCATATAATGAGTTCCTAAGTGCCCCATATATGTTTTTTCCCTTTCCTATCATTACAACAAGCACTCCTACAATAGATGCAAGTATGCCTACTGCTGCAACAGCAAGTGGGAGCCATAAAGCTGCTGGGCCATAGGTAGTTAATGCAAAACCTCCAGAAATCGCTGCGAGTGCCATTGTAGCAATAAGTGAATCAACATATGATTCGAAAAGGTCTGCTCCCATACCAGCGACATCTCCAACATTGTCACCGACTTGATCTGCGATTACAGCTGGATTTCTTGGATCATCCTCAGGAATTCCTGCTTCTATCTTTCCAACAAGGTCAGCGCCGACATCTGCTGCTTTTGTATATATTCCTCCACCTACACGAGCAAATAGTGCAATTGATGATGCTCCAAATCCAAATCCAAATAGCATATTTGTAGATGTTATAGTGTCAAACGAAAAAATCTGAGTAAACGCATAGAAAAGACCAAATATACCAAGTACTCCTAGACCAACAACACACATTCCCATAACGGCTCCACTTGAAAATGCAATAGATAGGCCTTTTGAAAGACTCTTTTTAGTCCCTTCAGCAGTTCTTACATTTGCCATAGTTGCCATACGCATTCCAATATTGCCTGAAAGTGCTGATAATATTGCACCAATTACAAATGCAATTGACAATCCTGCTTGTATGTTACTACCTTCTACAAAAGAGGCAACAAATAACAATAATGCAACTATGGACACAAACACAATTAATACTTTATATTCACTTTTCAAAAATGCCATGGCTCCCTCGCGTATGGCATTGCTAAGCTCCTGCATTTTCTTATTTCCGGGACTTTGCTTTTTAACAGTAAAAAATAGATATGTTGCAAAAAGCAAAGCTACTATGCCTCCAATTGGTACAATTAAAGATATATCCATACTAACCTCTCACCTTCTGGTGTTATTGATATTTCCTATTTAATTGTTATGCTTTGCTTAATATATGCACCACATATACAAATATAATAAGATTAATATATGATATAAATTTACTACTATGTATAGTAAAAAAATAAAATGTTAATTACATAAAAGGTTAGCCTATTAACGTTGCGACTTATCAAAAGGTAGAAGACAATGCTGGACAAATTTGGGAGTTTTATCGAAAAAAAACCGTGGATCGTCATAGGGGTAGTGCTTATGATAACCATAGGTTTTGGCTCGTTAATTCCCTTTCTTGAGATGGGAACATCAACAGAAGATTTCATGCCAGATGATGAAGTTGTAAATGCAAATG
>CAYLOF010000207.1:0-3818 GCA_964385215.1 uncultured Thermoplasmatales archaeon | reverse complement strand
GAAGTAAACAGAATCGCCTAAAATCTGCTATCCCAATCGGAGCAGAGCTCCGGGGTATTAAACCCATGTAGAAATAAAGAATTGCCAACCAATATCTCTAATTATCCCAAATTATCGGCTTCTGTCTATTTGGATAAATAAAATTCAAAAATGAGTTATTTATATCGTTTTTGTCCTCAAAATAATCGCTATTCATTATATTCAATAATAATATTATTTTCGTGATTAAATAATTTTGGTTAAAAACTATCGACAAATAACGATAAAATAGTCATTTATGCAAAAAATTGAGAAATGTTACATAAACTTTTGATTGTTAAACAATCTTACATTTTCTTTTGTTTTTATTTCAAAATTTTACCGAGTATTTCATCTGCAGCAGTATAGGGGTCCATTTCTTTTTTGAATATTTGATCAATGAGTAATTCAACTTTGTCTTTAAACTTTGATTCGTCAAAAATAAAGTTCATTAAGCGTTTGCGTATGATTTCAACCAATTCGCCCTCATATCGTTTTCTTCGCTGAACATCAAATTCTTTACTTTTTTTCAAATACTCTTTATGTTTTTTAATTTCGTCAACAAGTGCTACAATTCCTTTACCATTTTTAGCACTTGTCGTAAGAACGGGTATTTTTCTGTCTCTATTTGAACATTCAATATCAACCAAGCTTTCAACTTCAGCTACAGCTTGATCAACACCAGGCCTATCGGCCTTGTTTATTATATAAATATCAGCGATTTCCATAACTCCTGCCTTAATCGTTTGAATAGAATCACCAAGACCTGGAACCAAAACTACAAGAGTAGTATCAGCAACCTTTATCACGTCCACTTCAGCCTGACCAACACCTACTGTTTCAACGATAACAACATCTTTTCCAGATGCGTCGAGTATCTCAACAACATCATAAACCGCACTGGTAAGCCCTCCAAGCATACCGCGAGTTCCCATGCTACGAATAAAAACACCCTCATCCATAGCAAGTTTCACCATCCTAACCCTATCGCCAAGTAGTGCCCCACCACTAAAGGGACTTGTTGGATCGATTGCAATGATTCCAACCGTCTTACCCTGTTTTCTATATTCTCTTGTAATCTCACAAATAAGAGTGCTTTTACCACCCCCCATCACTCCAGTAATGCCAATTACATGGGCATTTCCTGTATGGGGATGAATATCTTTCATAGTACTGGCAGCTTCAGGGGAACTATTTTCTACAAGCGTAATCAATCTAGCAATGGATCTAGGATCACCCGTCAAAACCTTAGAGGCAACATCATTCATGGTTTCACATTTTTTCTGATAAAATCAACGATATCTTCAGTACGAGTACCTGGTCCAAAAACACCAGCAACACCGGCTTTTTTCAGTACAGGAACATCTTCTTCAGGTATAACGCCTCCACCTACAACCAAGACATCCCTCATATCCTTGTCCTTCAATAATTTGGTAATATCTCTAAACAAGGTCATATGCGCACCAGACAAAAGACTCAGGCCAATAACGTCAACATCTTCTTGAACTGCAGTTTCCACAATCATATCCGCAGTCTGATGTAAACCAGTATAAATCACCTCCATACCAGCATTACGCAGTGCACGAGCAACAATCTTTGCACCACGATCATGACCGTCAAGACCGGGTTTTGCCACAAGCACCCTAATTTTTCGTTCCATATTTATCCCCTCTCAGTATATCGCAGGTTCCACATATTCTCCAAAAACTCCTCTTAACACATCACATGTTTCACCAAGCGTTGCATATGAATGAACACAATCAAGAATATAAGGCATCATGTTTTCATCCCCTTCAGCTGCCTTCCTAAGACGTTTAAGATTTTTCTCAGTCTTTGAATTGTTTCTTTCTTTTCTAAGTTTTTCTAACCTATTTATCTGACGTTGTTCGCCTTCTTCATCCATCTTAAGGAGTGGTATTGAACGTTTGTCATCAATCTTATAATCATTAACTCCAACAATCGTGCGTCTGTTTTCGTCAATTTCCCTTTGATACTTGTATGCACTTTCAGCAATCTCACGTTGGAAAAATCCCTTTTCAATTGCAGAAATTACACCCCCAAGCTTTTCAACTCTATCAAAATATTCATAGGTTTTCTCCTCCATTTTATCAGTAAGCCATTCAATATAATAGGACCCACCCAATGGATCAATTGTATCAGTAACTCCGCTCTCTTCAGCTATAATCTGCTGGGTTCTAAGAGCGATTCTCACTGCTTTTTCAGATGGAAGTGCAAGTGCTTCATCCATTGAATTCGTATGTAAAGATTGAGTACCTCCAAGAACAGCTGACAGAGCCTGCATTGTAACACGCACAATATTAATCTCAGGCTGTTGGGCAGTAAGAGTGCATCCTGCAGTTTGCGTATGAAAACGCATCAAAAGAGAACGAGATTTTTTGGCGCCTAGTTTCTTTAATTCTTTTGCCCAAATTCTTCTGGCAGCACGATACTTTGCAATTTCCTCAAAAAAATCATTGTGAGCATTAAAAAAGAAACTTAGTCTTGGTGCAAATTTATCAATATCAAGTCCTCGTTTCATTGCAGCTTTTACATATTCGATTCCATCGCCAAGAGTAAACGCCAGTTCTTGGACAGCAGTTGAACCTGCCTCTCTGATATGATATCCACTAATACTTATTGTATTCCAACGTGGCACCTGTTTAAATCCATATTCAAATGTATCGACAATAAGACGCATAGAAGGCGCCGGTGGAAAAATAAAAGATTTCTGTGCAATGTATTCCTTTAAAATATCATTTTGAATAGTTCCACCAATAATTTTCTTGCTAATACCTCTGTTTTCAGCATTTGCAACATACATTGCCCAGACAATCGCAGCTGGACCGTTAATTGTCATAGAGGTCGTAACATCATCCACAGGGATACCGTCAAACAGAATCTCCATGTCTTTAAGAGAGGAAATAGCAACCCCACATTTACCAAACTCTCCACGAGCAAGCAGATGATCAGTATCATAACCGTACAAGGTAGGATAATCAAAAGCTACGCTAAGACCCGTTTCACCATGTTCCAATAAATATTTATATCGCTCATTTGTCTCTTCAGCACTGCCAAACCCAGCAAACTGACGCATTGTCCACAAACGACCACGGTGCATAGTTGAGTGAACACCCCGTAAAAATGGATACTCTCCAGGAAAACCAATATCTTTATTATATTCCAAATGTTCGATATCTTCTGGAGTATAGATATTTTTGATTTCAGTTCCAGATAAATTTTCAAACTTGTCCTTTCTTTCAGGGTGAATTCTAACAAGTTTTGAATAACGGTTTTTCTCCCAGTCAATCTTTTTTTCCTTTATCCTATTTAACTCCTTTTTGTCATACATATGAAATCTCCCCAGCCTAGAAATCAATACCTTTTCGAGCCATGACTCCTTTTTGATATGGATGTTTTATCTCAAGCATCTCGGTAACAAGATCTGCTATCTTGACCACATCAGGACGAGCAGACCTACCAGTTAATACAAGTTCAAGTTTTTCTGGTTTTTCATTGATAAGTTCTACGACATCTTCGAGAGCTATTAGATTGAAATCAACGGCAACATTTATCTCATCAAGGATAACCAAATCATATTTTCCCTTCTCTATTATTTCCTGAGCATGCACAAGACCTTTTTGAGCAAGATCGATATCAATCTGCGCGGGGTTTTCCTTAGATACAAATTCGTCTCTGCCATGCTGTATTATTTCAAAATTTGGCATGTCTTCAACTGAATCCAGTTCGCTATATCTTCTTCCCTTCATGAATTGAATCATACAAACTTTAAAACCTGCACC
>CAYLOF010000206.1:0-3841 GCA_964385215.1 uncultured Thermoplasmatales archaeon | reverse complement strand
GTTTATATATTATAACTTTATTCGGGACTTATCTTATAGGTATCTTGGAGTATAATACAATGGCACGAATGCATGCAAGAAGAAAAGGGAAATCGGGATCTACTCACGCGATTGGTAGAAAAAAGCACCCTGATTGGAGCTCACTTAAGCCGCGTGAAATAGAATCTCATATTATAGAACTTGCAAAAAATGGTAAATCTACAAGTGAGATTGGTATAGTATTAAGAGATCAATTTGCCGTTCCCGATGTAAAGATAGCTACTGGTAAAAAAATTACTAGGATACTTGAGGAAAACAAGATACATTCGGAAATGCCTGAGGATTTAAAAAATCTTATCAGTAAGGCTTTGCAAATGAGGGAGCATATAAAGATACATAAAAAAGACGAATCAAACAAGAGAAATCTGCATCTTACCGAATCCAAAATACGACGTCTTACGAAATATTATCACTCCACAAATAAACTTCCAAAAAAATGGAGATACAAACCTAAACAAGCGAAACTTATGTTTGAATAATTACTACCTTTTTTAAACGGTAGATACTTTTACTTAAAACTATGGCAGATGATGTACTAGAGTTGAGCAGAAAAGCGGCAAAGATGATTCTAGCAACGCCAAAATCTACCAGGTTTCGTGTAATTTCACATTATGATGCTGATGGGATTACGGCGGCTGGCATTATTTGTACGGCTCTTAATCGTGAAGGATATGATTTTCATGTTAGCCTTATGAGAAACCCTTTCACACAGGGTTTAGAGCGTGTAAAAAAAGAGAAAAATGAAATTATTATTTTTTCTGACATGGGTAGCGGGCAGATAGAAGCCATAGAACAATTCAATTGTAAGGCAATCATTATTGACCATCACCAGCCCCACAAATCGGAAACTAGTGATGATATTCTCCAAATAAACGCAAATCTGTGTGGGATTAATGGAAATTATGAAGCATCTGGCTCGAGTTTGAGTTATTCGGTGGTAAAAGCCATTAATCACGGAAATATGGATTTAGCACCACTTGCACTTGCTGGTGCTACTGGTGATAAGCAGTATATTGGTGGCATTAGAGGATACAATAAAACCATTTTGGAAGATGCACTGAAAAAAGGATTTTTGAAAAAATATACTGGAATAAAACTTTATGGAGAAACACTTTTTGACGCTCTATATTACTCTATTGATCCATTTTATGCCGGCATCTCTGGAGACAAAGAGGCAATACATGACATGTTAGAACGATTACATCTAAATAAAAAAGCAAAAATTGAAGATCTTAGTGACGAACAAAAAAGAAAACTCCAGTCATTTCTACTACTCAAATTGACAAAAAACGGTTGTGAAAAAAATATTCTTGACACGGTTATCAGGGTGCGTTATCGTTCTGAAGTACTGCAATGTGAATTGGAACGTTTTGCAGATTTACTTGATGCATGTGGTAAGGGAGGAAATCGCGGAATGGGACTTGCAGTATGTTTAGGAGATAAAAGTTCTTTTAGTGAAGCAGTAAAACTTGAAAAAAATTATAGGCAGAAGATTCTAGATGAGCTGTTGAAGCTTGAAAAGGATGGCGTTAAAGAGAAGGCAGCTCTTCGGTATTTTTATAGCAATAGATCTTCGTTAGGTGGTGTAATTGGGGGCATTGCTACAAACTTTATTCTTGATAAAAAAAAGCCTTTATTATCTCTTGTAAAAAAGGAAAATGAACTACATATCTCTGGTAGAGGAAATCAATATTTGGTAAGTAATGGGTTAGATTTAGGTTCTGCCATGAAAGAAGTTGCAGCAAGTCTAAATGGGAATGGTGGCGGTCATAAAATTGCTGCCGGTTCCATGGTTAATTCCAAAAATGAAAAAGAGTTTTTAGATAAGGTAGATGCAATTCTTTCTAAACAAATGAAGGTGCAAGTATGAAGATCACATGCGATGTAAATATAGAATATGATGATGCAAAAAAAGCAAAAACTGTTCTGAGATCTATAGAAGTAGATAATTTAAATTTCGCAAAATCACAAATCAACGGGAAACGATTAGAGACGCATATCGAAGGAAACTCTGTTTCTTCTCTTCTTCACACTCTTGATGATTACCTGGCTTGCATTTCTGTTGCAGAGAAAGTGATTAAGAAAAAATAACAAGAATTATAATTGTTTAATGCTTTAATGCTATGTTGGTCAATCAATATGGTACGGCGATACTATGGATGCAAGAAAATTATCTGAATACAAAAAAAAGTATGCTATCTTCAAACATCATGCATGGGCTGGCTCCATACTTCTTGCGATGTTGCTTGCAATACGAATTTTTTTGGAAACCTCCGAAATTGATGTTGATGATCGAATGATATTACTTGCTGGTGCGATATTGGTTGGCTATATGCTAGTTTCTCTCATTTTTACATATAGATATCGTACTGGGCTTTCTGCAGATGAAAAATCTGTACAGGTATATCCATTTACGGATGAAGTGGTGAAAGAAAAAATAAGATCCGAACTTGAAAAAGATCACTTGAAAATTGAAAAAAAGAAAACAAAAGCTGAGATTAAGAAAGCAAAAAAATGAATCTTTCTTTTTCCGAAACTTTATTATATCATTTGCCACATGTATATGCTTAGGCGGAGAGATGGGATTGCAAGTAAATTCAAATTGAATTTTTTTATTAACGGTGTTAAACACCTCCGCCGCCTCCCCCATTAAATTTTTAATCATTATCTTTAAGAACATTTACCTGTTTTACAGGGCTTGATTCTATGAAATTATTACTTATACATAGCGATTACATCGAATATGAGGTAAAGGGCAAAGCCATCTCTAATCCTGAAGAGATATCACTAAAAAAGTATAGATTGGAAGAAGCTCTGACTGTGTTTATTGCCGTAGAGAAGAATGATGAGAAATCTCCACATCAAGTGGTCTTAGATGCAACTGCGGAAATTGAAAAAACAGCTGAACAACTAAAGGCCAAGAATATAATGCTTTACCCATATGCACATCTTTCTTCTGATCTGGGGAGGCCAAAGATTGCTAAGGAGGTGCTTGTTGAGCTTGAATACGAATTGAAAAATAAAGATTTCAATGTTAAACGATCTCCTTTTGGGTGGTATAAGGCGTTTAAAATATCCTGCAAAGGGCATCCCTTATCAGAACTGTCTAGAAACATTGTTCCCGGTGAAAAAAAGGAAGAAGATGAGACAGAGTCGCTAAAAAAAGAAAGAAAACTTAGTTCTTACTGGAATATTTTAACAGAAAATGGTGTGTTACACGAGATTGATGACTTTAACTTCAAAGGACATGAAAACTTAAAGAATTTTTCATTTTATGAAAAAGAAAAATCCAGAGCAGTAAAAAAAGAGCCTGCCCATATTAAATTGATGCAAAAATTAGAAATTGCAGATTATGAACCCGCATCTGATGGGGGAAATATGAGGTTTTATCCAAAGGGCAGGTGTATAAAAAAATTAATCGAGCAATATGTCAATAGAAGGGTTGCCAAATATGGTGGGCTTGAAGTAGAAACTCCAATAATGTATGATATGGACCATCCAACACTTTCAAAATATTTACAGAGATTTCCCGCAAGACAATATCAAATCGAAAGCGATAAAAGAAGTTTCTTCTTGAGATTTGCCGCTTGTTTTGGACAGTTTTTAATGGCTCATGATGCTACAATCAGTTATAAGGCTTTACCACTCAAACTTTATGAACTTACAAAATACTCTTTTAGAAGGGAACAATCCGGAGAGCTTGCTGGGCTTAGAAGACTCAGAGCTTTTACGATGCCTGATGTTCACGCAATGGTATCTGATTTAGATATGGCTATGGATGAATTCAAAGTAAGATTTGATT
>CAYLOF010000205.1:0-3859 GCA_964385215.1 uncultured Thermoplasmatales archaeon | reverse complement strand
GAAACATTATTGAGAAAGCTTTAAAGAAGGCTGGATACTGGGATTAACATAATGGCAAGAAGTCACGGATAAACTTCCATACTTAATTGTCTTCATCAATTTTACGCTCATAATTACGTCTTGAAAACTTCCAAAAATATTGGATTTCTTGGAGAGACAAGGTGTCATGTAACACCCTAAATGTCATAGAAATGTAACTCTAAAATGTACTATCTATTTTCACAACAACCGCATCACTTTCTCCCAATTTAAAGATTAGCAGACGATTCTAACTCAGAAATGCTCTCAGTTATCTCTAATGGTTGGTTTTAACATATATGCCTTGAATAATAAAACCAGTCTTTTCTAGGAGAAAAAATGTGTTTTACGATAATGGATCACTGATACTGCCCATGAAGAGTATTGTCCCTGTTTGTTTATGACGAATGAGATAAATAAAAGGATGATCACAATTAAAAACGATCCTTGATGAACCACCATTCGCAGTTAATTCCATAATGACTGCGGTTGCAGCTGCTGCCTCTGTTCCTTCTTCATTGACATCTATAAACGCTTTATGTACGACCTGACTGATAAACAGATCCTTTCCACCAGTGATGCCTGAGAAATCTGCAGCTGAGGTAAATGGGGCATTCATTCCAAGCTCAACGAGATAATTTTTCAAAGTGTACGAGGTTTCAACCTGGAACTTAGGGAGATAGATATCCACCTTTGTCTCAACCATGGATTCGGTCCATTCTGATAACATGTCACTATCAATCGTATCAATGGTAGATGACAGATCATTGTTCTTAGGAAGCAGAATGATCATGGATATATCATCACCTGTATAAGGCAGTTCTAAGATCTGTAGACCATCGGTTTCAGTATAGTTGAAAACATTCTCGGTGTCTATGAGGCTCATTGTTGGAGCTTCAACAGATGTTTCTGCTGAGATTTCAAACGTTCGATTGGTCGTATTCACAGGGTCAAACTGGGTTTTCCAGATACCTTTGAAATAGATGGCATTGGTTAGTATCAACGCGGTAAGAGGACTTATTGCATCTGCTGTTATGAGGTCCTTTATCAACCTGTTCGTCTGGTTTTCTACCCATTGATTGATGATCGCTGCGGCTTCAGTAGGATTTGAATAATCGACCTCGGTGGCATCCCCACCATAATACTCTCGAATAACGTTAAGATACGCTTCAAGCAACTGAAGATTTTCTTTTACCCATAGTGCATTCGCGGTGCTAATGTTGTACTCTTCGTTTTTTGTATTGAGCACTTCATAGAGGTTTTTCATATAGGCATGAAAGGATTCGTTATCCTGCTCAACACTGAGCACAGCTGCCATTTCATCAGCTGTTTCGCCTCTGGCACCCTCATAGGTCATGGCAAGAGCAGTGAAGATACTGTAGGGCGAGATAAACAGATTGCCCTCATTTCCTTCATGCACCTCTCTAAAGATATCAAATGCAAACGCATTAACGGCATCACGAAAAGCAAGATTGCCCACTGGAGTTAGCTCTTCATCATCCGATGCTGCATCTTCATTGATGGAACCGGACTGGTTCTGAAGCAGTGCTACAAAAACAGCTGTAGATATAACAATAAATGCAACCAGAATTGAGACAATATATTTTAATTTCATTTTTCATTCACTGGTTTTCTGTATCACCCTTTATACTATTTAAAATTCTTGAATATGTTCGGAAAAAACCAAACAGGGCTGGGGTTGTTTTCCGGAGCAGATCACACAGGTTTTCGTTCTTGTTCTTCCAATATATTAAAAGTATCATCGGTTAGATCTTGCTGAGAGTGTGTTAGGACAGGACATATGTCCTGTCCCTACACATGTAAAAACTACAAATGATTTACTAAAATTAAGCTATAGGTTAATAATAGTATCACTAAAATTGAACTGTACTTTCATAAAAGTAAAAAATATGTTATCCCCCAAGAAAAGAAACCAGTTGAATTGTAACAGATGAAAATGTTTTATCTATCTTGTAAGGCGCACTTACAGCATCCACTCTTTTTTCAATTTTTGAAATGTCCCTGTTTCAATTGCCCCTCTTATTTCTCTCATTAGTTCAAGCATAAAATGTACATTATGAAAACTAAGAAGATTATATCCAACAAGCTCCTCTGTTTTTAGAAGATGATGGATGTATGCCCTAGAATAATTCTTACATACCTTGCATTTGCAGTTTGGGTCAATTGGTTGATCATCTGCTCTATTTTTTATAGATTTGAATCTAAATCTATACTTATTCTTCTTTGTTCCAATGGGTGGTCTTACATAGGCATATCCACTTCTTGCAACCCTTGTAGGAGATACACAGTCAAATAGATCAATACCTCTTTCTACAGATTCAAAGATATCTTCAACAACACCAATGCCCAATAGATGACGAGGTTTATCTTCAGGCAGATGTGGCACCACCCAGTCTAAAACATTATGCATATCCCTTTTTGATTTTCCAAGAGAACCACCTATTGCATAGCTATCAAAATCCAGAGATGAAAGATATTTTGCACTTTTTTCACGAAGATCCTGCCAATGACCGCCCTGAACAATTCCCGCTAAAGCTTGATCGGTTTCATGCAACTCTAAACATTGTTTTGCCCATCTATGCGTTCTTTTTAAGCTATTTGCAGTGTATTCTTTGCTAGAAAGAGGTGATGTGCATTCATCAAGAACTAACATTACATCTGCACCCAGTTTTTCTTGAACTCTGATAGATTTTTCAGGTGTGAGGAATTGACTCGAATTATCATAGATAGATCTAAATCTAATTCCTTTTTCATTAACAGAAGCTATTGATTTTCCTTTTGGTTTGCTTTCTGAATGACCCTCGTCTGGAAAATAAATTTTACCGACAGCATGTTCTTTACCAAGACCTAGGGAAAATGCTTGAAATCCTCCACTATCAGTGACCAATGGTTTGTTCCAGTTCATAAATTTATGAAGTCCACCGATCTCTTCAATAATATCTGCATTTGGTTGTAACATCAGATGATATGTATTGCAAATAAGGATTTGAGCACCTAACTTGTTTAGATCATCAGTGTTCAATGCCTTTACCGTTGCCTTTGTGGCAACAGGCATCAGATCAGGAGTATTTACAGTCCCATGCTTTAGCTTTAATAGCCCAGTTCTTGTTTTTCCATCTCGTGCTTTGACCTCAAACTTTAACTTGCCCATTAAACATAGAAAAATTATTAGCGTGTTAAATATTTTCGTATTTGGATGACAAATGAGTTATTGTGGATAGGTTCACTTCTTATTAGTTTATTAACGGTTATCCTAGCATACAGATTATTTGGAAAAACAGGTTTGTATATTTGGACTGCAGCAGCAGTGATTCTTGCAAATATCCAGGTCTTAAAGATAATTGAAGTTTTCGGATTGGAAACTGCCTTGGGAAATGTTGTCTATGCATCTATTTTCTTGGCAACAGATATTCTAAATGAAAATCATTCGAAAAAAGATGCGCAAAAAGCAGTATGGATAGGGTTCTTTGTTTTAATTGCAGCAACAATTCTAATGCAAATAACCATTTATTTTATCCCCTCCGAATCTGATTTTATAAATGAACATATAACAGCTATATTTTCATTGATGCCCAGAATTGCGCTCGCAAGTTTAATAGCATATCTTGTCTCACAGAACCATGATGTATGGTTTTATGCGAAAATGAAAAAAAAGCATGAAAATAAGCGTTTATGGCTGAGAAATAATATATCTACAATTACAAGTCAACTATTAGACAATACGATTTTTACATCGATTGCATTTGTTGGTGTATTTTCATGGATCACTCTATTTCAAATATTTATAACATCGTTGATAATGAAAGTAATTGTTGCAGCT
>CAYLOF010000204.1:0-3861 GCA_964385215.1 uncultured Thermoplasmatales archaeon | reverse complement strand
ATGACCATCTGAAACCAATAGGCTGATTATCAACTTCGGCCACCAAAAACAGATCAGGATCTACAATCCATCTCAATTGCTTAATCCCAAATCTTGATTTAACCTCCTCATAAGGTACTAAGGTATAACCCCAATGATCAGAAAATTCCTGCATAAACATATCGAGCCACCAGTCCATTTCTTTTTTGAATCGCAAACGATTGAATCTTCGGATCTTCACGCCATTTGCCTCACAACGCTTGGCAGTCTTCTCAACTGATTGTGGTATGGGTTTCTTTAGGTCGACATGATATGCAACCAGATCTTTTGACTTATTCATACCAAATTCCTTAGCAAAGTTCATGTAATATTTTGGCGAGTAATTTCCAAGTAGGTAAGGTGTAGAATCAAAACCTTTTATTAGGAAACCAGCTCCGATATCTACTCGGCCGCTGATAGGTCCATGCATCAACGTCATTTTTTTGGAAGTTAGCCATTCTTTGGCAGCATCCAGCAAAGCTAGGGCAATTTCTAAATCATTTGTACATTCAAAAAAACCAAAGAAACCGACGTTTTTTCCAACAGTCTTTAGATGTTCATAATCGATAATTGCGGCAACTCGACCAACTGGAATGTTGTTCTTATATGCAACAAAAAGCCGTGATTTAGCATGTTTCCAAAACGGTTCATCTTCCCTAAAGAATTCTTTTATTTCTCTCCAGAATGGGGGAACCCAGTACTTATTGTCTTGATATACCTTCCAAGGAATTTGAAAAAAATCTCGAAAATCTTTGAGAGTGGTTATCACAGAAATTTTTACATTAGATGAAACATGGATTGTTTTAGGCAAATCAAATTCAAAGACAAATTTCTTGGCAATTCGAGGCATGATTGTATTTCTCCTTGTTTATGAAATCAGGTGTTATCTATATTTAAGCCCTATAACCTATTATCTGTAATCTTGATTCAGCTAAAAACTCTGTGGTTGCAAATGAAACCAATCTCAGTAGTCGGCATTTTCAATATTATTTTTTACTCGTCTGGGATGTGTGTTTGTATCCAAATATAAAGCATATGGGTAAACATTAAAAAATGGGTGCTTCTATCTCTCTGATGAAGTTATGGTTGTAAATGACAAAGGATATGTTAATATAGAAAATGACACAAAATATAGGGTTATACGTGTTGCAGTACTTGCAGAAGAGCCTCTTGGATGGGGATCTGGGAAACATTACTTCCCGGTTATATTGGATGGATACACTTGGAAAATCGGGGATATGTCCTATAGATTTTCTACAAAATACATTTTTGATAAAGATATATTGCAAGGGGGACTAAACATTTCTGAATATGATGTTTTATTGGCTCCAGGAGGGGGAGTAGGAGATGGCGAAGCAATAGTCAAGGGATTTAATGGTCTTAGAAATGTAAGAAAATGGAAAAAACAAATCCGCAGTTTTATAGAAGATGGCGGCGGCTATGTTGGAATTTGTGGTGGGGCTGCTTTGATTACAGGATTAAAAACGGGACCCAACAAAACTCCAATGACGTTTTATGAGCGGCAATATGATAAAAGTTCTTTTGGAATATCTTGTGTTACATCATATTACAAGGATTTAGTATTGCCGCTCTTCAACTTATTTCAGGAAAAACATCCAGAAAAAATAGGCGCAATGGGGTATGTATTTTCTTTTGCTCCTGGCAAGACACTAGACGGTAAGCACATCCATGCTGGGGGCGCTCCAATGGATTTTCAGATATGCAAAGATAATCCCATTTTTTCTGATTTTCCAGGAGAAACGGAACGTATCAGATGGTGGGGTGGTCCAGCTCTGGTGGTACCTGAAAACCCTGGTAGAGAGGTTAAGGTACTTGCAAGATATCCTGCAAAAGATTTGTCTGAAAACGATTCAACAAATATTCATGCTTGGAAATACAAAGGTGGTATTCGCGGGCTTCTTGTGGCATTATTTAAAGCATTTAAACTTATTAAGGATGAAAAGGATAGTTTAAAAAACGTATTAATGTACGCCTATTATCTTGCAGGAGATTGGAAGCATACTGATGAAATCATTGAATTAAATTTATCTGGTAAGCCTTGTATGACTGCAGAAATTTATCCTAATGAAAACAAAGGTAGAATATTGTTATGTACTGCCCATCCCGAATATATGGTTTGGTGGGGTGGTCAAATAGAAGAGGTAGATGATGCTGGTTTCAACTCTCTTGCTAATGGTCTTCATCGCTGGAAAAATATTGCAAATTTAAGCAAAACGACTGCAGGTGAGTTAACTCACACTTGGTGGATCATACGAAGAAGTACTGCCTGGGCAGCAAAGGTGCCCGATGATTCTCTTCCACCGATATGTAAAGGGAAAATAACCAAAGGGGCAAAGTCGATCTTATCGGAAAACATATTTTGGGACGGCAGTCTCATTGATCAAATGAAAAACATTTAAACTCGAAATTGTACTATGGAACCAAAAAAGGAGATGAGAACCAAAAGTGTCAAAAAAACATTCTTCCGTTGTTGTGCGCCCATTCATTTTTTTATCCAAATGGCGTTCTCTCCCACCTTTTGAAATGGTGAGTTATGTTTTAATGTATGCAAGTATTCCTATGCTTGCATATGGAATTCATCCCTATAACTTGAATATTATAAAACTCATCATTCTTACAATTTTGACAATGTATTCTGGCTTTTTTGCAGCGCTTATTTGGAATGATATAACCGATAAGGATATTGATACTGTTGTTCATCCTGATAGGCCAATACCTTCTGGTAAAATAAGCTCAAAAAAATTCTTTGCTGTGGCATTGTTATTTTCTGCGATGACATTTATTTTTTCGCTTCTTGTAAGCTTTTGGTGTTTTATAATTGTGATTTGTGCTGCTTTATTTGTCTCAATACATGATAAATATTTAAAGAAACTCGTGAATTTTCCAGCATATTCTGAGATTTTTACTCCCGTACAATGGGTTGTTGTAGCAATATTTGGATTTCTTGCCATTTGGACTGCACTCCCACCAAACGGCGAGGTATTGTTTACTGTTTCGATATTTGGAAATATTTCATTTGATTGGTATGATTTTCAGAATATGATTCTTCTTGTTCTCTTTACTTATTTTGCAGATAATGCTCATGATCTTCCAGAAGGAATGCATGATGTAGATGGTGATCGTAAATCGGGGGTGAAAACGTATGCAACCTCGTTTGGAGAAAAAAATGCTGCTAGGATATCATTTGCAATGTTTTTGATATCTGGTGTGTTAGGAGTCATAATCTATTTAAGAACAACCTTGAGCTTCATTTTTCTCGTTCCGTTTGTTTGCATATGGATATACACTATGCTTTACTCTTTTAAACTGTTAAAGGCGGACGCTAATGAGATAAACGAATTGAGTGCAGTTGTTGGACGGAAGGGATTCAATTACTTTATTTTTACTTATGATCTTATTTTTATTGATATTTTAGTTCAGCTAGTGTTACTAAATTTCAAATAATATGAATTTAGATTTAATATTTGCCCTCTATTTCACTTTTCCAACAATCTTGTTGTTAGTTTACTCCCCCTATGATTTTCCTTTCTATTGATATCATGTTTCCGGTAATATCTGCCATGTTTTCTGTAATTGAAAAAGCACAAGGTAGCGGCATAAGCATTCCCATCTCTAGAAATTTTGAGAAATTCAAAGCTAGTCTTGTAAAATTCTCTGCTTCATAACCAAGAAGTATCGCATCGCGTCGACATGTTTTTGATATGTTTGAATCATTAAAAACATATTGAATGCCCCACAAATATTGAGATATATCTTGTTTTTCAACGGCTAGCTGGTAGCAATAGTTCATCTGACTTTGGTAATCGGAGAGATCTACAACGA